>DASXFK010000118.1:0-1649 GCA_036489635.1 Rhizomicrobium sp.
GACGCCGGCGGCAACATCCTTCGGCAGATCGATCAGCACCGGGCCGGGGCGGCCCGATGTGGCGACGTGGAACGCTTCCTCGATCACGGCGGGCACATCGCCCGGATCGCGCAGCAGCCAGGAGTGCTTCACGATCGGCAAGGTCATGCCCAGGATATCGACTTCCTGAAACGCATCCGTGCCCATGAACGGCGTGGCGACCTGGCCGGTGATGGCGATCAGCGGCACAGAATCCATCGCCGCGTTGGCGATGCCGGTGATGAGGTTCGTCGCGCCGGGGCCGGAGGTGGCGATGCACACGCCGGGCCTGCCGGTGGCGCGCGCATAAGCATCCGCTGCGAACGCCGCGCCTTGTTCGTGGCGCATCAGGATATGGCGCAGCTTCGAGCCCGTCAGCGCGTCATAGACCGGCATGATCGCGCCGCCGGGATAACCGAACACGGTGGTGACGCCCGCGCGCTCCAGCGCCTCGACGAGCAGACGCGCGCCAGCGGGCCTCGCGGCCGACGCGGCTCTGGAAATTTCGGCGGGACTCGCACCGGACATCGAACTCACTCAGCGGCTGCGTTGGTGGGCGGGTTCAGCCAGGTCATGCGCGCGCGCAATTCGCGGCCGACCTGCTCGATGGGATGCTCGAGATCCTTGCGCAGCAGCGCCTGATAGCGCGGGCGGCCGGCCTGATTTTCCAAAATCCATTCGCGCGCGAAGGCGCCGGACTGAATGTCGCCCAGAATCTCCTTCATGCGCTGCTTGGTGTCGGCGGTGACGACGCGCGGACCCGAAACCAGATCGCCGTATTTGGCGGTTTCGGAGATGAACTCGTGCATCTTCTTCAAGCCGCCTTCGTGCAGCAGATCGACGATCAGTTTCAGCTCATGCATGCATTCGAAATACGCGACCTCCGGCTGGTAGCCGGCTTCCGTGAGCGTTTCGTAACCGGCCAGCACCAGTTCGGTGACGCCGCCGCAGAGCACGGACTGCTCGCCGAACAGATCGGTTTCGGTTTCCTCCGCGAAGGTGGTCTCAATGATGCCGCCCGATGTGCCGCCGATGGCGCGGGCATAACCCATGGCGCGTTCGCGCGCCTTGCCGCTGGAATCCTGATGCACGGCGAACAGGCACGGCACGCCGCGCCCGCGCATATATTCGCGCCGCACCAGATCGCCGGGGCCTTTGGGCGCGACGAGAATGACGTCGATATTCTTCTTCGGCGCGACGCGGCCGTAGTGGATCGAGAAACCATGCGCGAAAAGAACCGCCGCGCCATCCTTGATCACCGGCTCGACGCTGTCGCGCCAGATCGCGTCGTGCGTCATGTCGGGCGTGAGCATCGCGATGACGTCCGCGTTCTTCGCGGCGTCCGCCGGTTCGGCGGTCGGCATGCCGTCGAAGCGCGCCTTCTCCCAGCCCTTGCCGCCTTCGCGCACGCCGACGATCACGTCGATGCCGCTGTCGCGCATGTTCAGCGCATGGGCGCGACCCTGGCTGCCGTAACCGATCACGGCCAGGCGGGTTTCCGCGAGCGCTTTCGGGCTTACATCGTCATTCGTATAGACACGCATCGATCTCTCCGGTTGAAACACCGGCAGATCGCACAACAAAAAACCCGCTTCCTTTCGGGAGCGGGTTCCGTATTTTGCGATCTGCCT
>DASXFK010000128.1:0-5279 GCA_036489635.1 Rhizomicrobium sp.
CCGCTCTGCTTGCAGGCGCGCGCGATGCCCTCGATCACCACCGCAGCTTCATCGAGGTTCAATTTTCCGGTCGCGAAATAATCCAGAAAGAACAGCGGCTCCGCGCCCTGCACCACGATGTCGTTCACGCACATCGCGACGAGATCCTGCCCGATGCCGGTGAGGATGCCCGTGTCGATCCCGATCTTGAGCTTGGTACCGACTCCGTCGGTGCCGGCCACAAGCACCGGGTCTTTGAAGCCCGCGGCTTTCAGGTCGAACAGGCCGCCGAATCCGCCCAGATCGGCATCGGCGCCGGGCCGGCGCGTGGCTTTGGCGGCGGGTGCGATACGCTCCACCAGCGCCTCGCCGGCATCGATATCGACGCCTGCGTCTTTATAGGTGAGGCCGTTTTTGCCGCCGGTCATGCCCAGCCCTTTAAGCGCCGCCCCCAGTCGCCGCAAGCAGCCGAACCACGCTTATCCAGAACAATGCGTACCGGCCGCCGTGGCGCTTTCGCAGATGGCGTTGCCCCCCTATATTCCCCAGGCTTCGATGGGCTCATTCATGCGCCACCTTTCCGCCATATGCCTGATCCTGCTTGCTTTTTCCGGTGTCGCGCTGGCGGGGCCGGCGGCCGACCCTTACACGGTCACCGGCATCCATGTGCAGGCGACCGCGCCTTCGTCGGTCCAGGCGCAGTCCATCGCCATCAATTCCGGCAAGCAGCGCGCCTGGACGGAAGTCTATCGGCGCCTTTCCAAGCACGACGATTGGGCCAAGCAGCCTGCGCTGGACGACACCGCGCTGACCCGCCTGATCGCCAGCTATCTTCCCAACAACGAGCGCCGTTCGACCACGCGTTATTCGGCCGTGATGACCTACGTCTTCAACGCGGGCGCGGTGCGCCATCTGCTGCATTCGCAGGACATCGGCTACGCGGATGAGAGCGCGAAACCGGTGCTGGTCATCCCGATGGGGCCGACCTACCAGCCGCATTCGGTGTGGGCAACCGTGTGGCTCAACCCCAAATATGGGCACGGCGCGGTGCCGCTTTTCCGTCCCCCCGCGAGTGCGGATCAGGCGCTGGCCGGGGTGAAGTTCGACGATCTCGACCTGAAAGCGATTGCGCCTATCGCGGCGGGGGTTCACGCCAGCGACGCCTATCTGGCGCTGGCGAACGCGGCGAATGGCCATGTGATCGTCAAGCTCAAGCGCATCGGGCTGGGCATTTCGTCGCCGATCCCCGATGTCGATGTCGCGATTCCGCCCGGAACGCCCGCCACGAATGCCTATGCCGCGGTCGCCGACAACACCGCCATTGCCATCGCCAATGCCTGGAAGGGGCATGCGGTCATCGACTACGGACGGCGCTCGCGCCTCACCGCGCAGATCCATATCGATTCTCTGGCGCAGTGGGCCAGCCTGCAGCAGAAGCTCGGGGCCGTTCCGAATGTGGCCGACGTCAATGTCGTCGCGATGGACATCGGCGAGGCGCGCATATCGCTCTCCTATATCGGCAATCTCGACCAGCTCCATGACAACATGACCAAGGGAGGTTTCGATATGAACGGCGAAGACGGCGATTGGACCATCGCGCTCGCGGCTTCGCCCGACGACGCAACACCGCCCGCGAGCCCGCCACAGTGAACCCGCTGCTGCGCAACGTGCCCAACCTGCTCACGGCGCTGCGGCTGGCCTCGGCGCCGATGCTGGCGGCGCTGTTGGTGCATGGAAACTATCGCTGGGCGCTGGTGATGTTTGCGTTCGCCGGCCTCAGCGACGCGGCCGACGGCTGGCTCGCCAAGCGCTATCACCTGATGACGCGCGTGGGGCGTTATCTCGATCCCGCCGCTGACAAGGTCCTGATGCTGGCGTCGTTCCTGGCACTCACCGCCATGCACGCGACGCCGATCTGGCTCACCGCGATCGTCATCGGGCGCGACGTGGTGATCGTGGGCGCGATCCTTCTGGCGCGTTATCTCTATCTGCCGCTGCGCGTGGCGCCGCTCTATATCGGCAAGTTCTCGACCGCGGTTCAGGTCGGCTATGTCGCGCTGATGCTGTTCGTCCTGGCGTTCGGTTTCGAATGGCCACGGTTTGCCGCAACGGCCGCGTTCCTTACGGCGGTGTTCACCGTCGTGTCGGGGCTTTCCTACGCGCAAGTCTGGATCAAGGCTGCGATGGCAAAGGGCCGGCGCGTCGCCTGAGCATGGCCGAACAGCTTGTCCTTCCGCTTGGCGCCCGCACGTCTTTTTCACGGGACGATTTCATCGTCACGCCGGCCAATGGGCAGGCCGTCGCGTTCATCGACTCCTGGCCGCATTGGCCGGTGAATGTCGCAGCGCTTTACGGCCCGCCCGGATCGGGCAAGTCGCATCTGGCGTCGACGTGGAAGGTAGAGCCGCAGATCGTCGAGGCCGATGCGCTCAGCGGCAGCGCGCTGGCGCGCCTGAATCGCGGCCGCGCCATTGTCGTTGAAGGCGTCGGATCGGCGACGACCAATCCCGCACGGGACGCTGCGGTCTTTTCGCTGATCGAAAGCGCCTCAGCCGCCGCGCCCGTCTTGCTGACGGGGCACGACGCGCCCGGCTCCTGGCCGGTGACACTGCCCGATCTGGCCTCCCGTTACGCCGCGCTGCTGGCATTCGCGCTGTGGGCGCCGGATGACGCGATGCTGGCCGCGCTGGCGCGCAAGCTCTTCGCCGACCGGCAACTGGCGGTGCCCGATGCCGTGGTCACGCGCATGTTGAACGCCTTGGAACGCTCGCCCGCCGCCATCCGCGATTTCGTCGCCAAAGCTGACGCCCTGTCGCTGGCCGAAAAACGCCCGATCACCACGGCGCTGATCCAGGACATGCTGCACTGAAGCTGCTTTTCGCTGCCATGACACGGTAATAATTATGCTCTAGGCTCGCCTGCATGCCCGGCAGTGACGATGGCTAAGCCTCAGTTAAACCTAGAGATTTCCGGCGATTCCGCCTCGGATGCACCCGCGCTTGCGCAGGCGACGGCGCGAACGCTGCCGGCCGAGGCTGGCATCGACCCTGCGTCGCCGGACCGCTTCGTCAATCGCGAGCTGTCATGGCTGGCCTTCAACCGTCGTGTGCTCGAGGAGGCACAGAACCCGCGCCATCCGCTACTCGAAAGGCTGCGGTTTCTGTCGATCTCCGCTTCGAACCTCGATGAATTCTACATGGTGCGCGTCGCGGGCCTCAAAGGCATGGTGGGCGCCGGAGTCGCGACCCTGAGCGATGACGGCCGCACACCGGCGCAGCAGATCGCGCGCCTGGACAAGCGCGCCGGCGAACTTATCGCCGACCAGCAGAAGATGTGGGCAAGCCTGCGAAGCGAATTGCGCGTGGCGGGCGTGGCGCTGCTCGAACCCGACGAATTGCCCGAAGAAGACCGTCTCTGGCTCGACCAGGAATTCCACGAGGCGATCTTCCCGGTGCTGACGCCGTTGGCGCTCGATCCCTCGCATCCGTTTCCGTTCATTCCCAATCTCGGCTTCACGCTGGCACTGCAACTCACGCGCAAGAAAGACAGCAAGACCATCACCGCGCTGCTGCCGATACCGACGCAGCTTCAGCGCTTCATCCGCCTCCCCGGCGAAGGCGACGTCGTGCGCTTCATTGCGCTGGAGAACGTGATCGGACTTTTCCTCCACCGGCTGTTTCCGGGCTACACGGTGATGGGGTCGGGCCTCTTCCGCATCATTCGCGACAGCGATGTGGAGGTGGAGGAAGAAGCCGAAGATCTGGTGCGCTTGTTCGAAACCCTGCTCAAGCGCCGGCGGCGCGGCTCGGTCATCCACATGATCTGCAGCGCCGCGATGCCGGAGGAGTTGCGCAGCTTCATCGCCACCAAATTGAAGCTCAAGGCCGCGGACCTGGTGATCGTGGATCACATCATCGGGCTTTCCGACACCAAGCAACTCATCGTCGAGGACCGCGTCAAGCTGCAGTTCAAGCCTTACATCGCACGCTTTCCGGAGCGCATCCGCGATCACGGGGGCGATTGCTTCGCGGCGATCCGCGCCAAGGACATCGTCGTCCATCACCCGTTCGAGAGTTTCGATGTCGTGGTGCAGTTCCTGCGGCAGGCCGCTGCCGATCCCGATGTCGTCGCGGTGAAGCAGACGCTCTACCGCACCTCGAAAGACTCGCCCATCGTCCACGCCCTGATCGAGGCGGCGGAAGCCGGCAAGTCCGTCACCGCCCTGGTGGAGCTGAAGGCGCGCTTCGACGAGGAAGCCAACATCAAATGGGCACGCGATCTGGAGCGCGCCGGCGTGCAGGTGGTCTATGGCTTCATCGAACTCAAGACGCATTCCAAGGTCAGCCTTGTGGTGCGCCGGGAAAGCGGGCACCTGCGCACTTACGTCCATTTCGGCACCGGCAATTATCATCCGGTGACGGCAAAGGTTTACACCGACCTGTCGCTATTCTCCGCCGATCCGGCGCTGGGCCGCGATGCGGCGCAACTCTTCAATTATGTGACCGGCTATGCCGAGCCTGTCGGGCTGGAGAAGATCGCGATCTCTCCGCTCAATCTGCGCGGCAAGCTGATCGACATGATCCAGGAAGAGATCGGCCATGCCCGTGCCGGCAAGCCCGCCGCGATCTGGGCCAAGCTCAACGCGCTCGTCGATCCCAACATCATCGACGGATTGTACAAGGCCAGTCAGGCGGGCGTGCGCGTCGAGCTCGTGGTGCGCGGCATCTGCTGCCTGCGGCCGGGCGTTGCGGGGCTCTCCGACAACATCCATGTGAAGAGCATTGTCGGCCGCTTCCTGGAGCATGGCCGCATCGTGTGTTTCGGCAATGGCTTTGGGCTGCCTTCGCCGAAATCGAAAGTCTTCATCTCGTCGGCGGATTGGATGCCGCGCAATCTCGACCGCCGCGTCGAAGCGCTGGTGCCGATCGACAATCCCACTGTGCATGAGCAGGTGCTGAACCAGATCATGGTGGCGCTGTTCAAGGACGAGGCGCAAAGCTGGTCGATGAACGCGGACGCGACCTACACGCGCGATCCCAAGGCCGGCCGCGAGGACGCGTTCTCCGCGCACACCTATTTCATGACCAACCCGTCGCTCTCCGGCCGCGGCAAGGCGCTGAAGATCGAGAAGCCGGTGATCGTCGCGGGCAGGCGGGATTAGCATGGTCCAGACCGTCGCCCCGGCCGAGACGCGCGCGTCCGGCGCTTTGCGCCACGCGCGCGGGCCGGTCGCCATCGTCGACATCGGCTCCAATTCCGTGCGCCTGGTGATCTACGAATCCTTCAGCCGCATCCCCGCC
>DASXFK010000141.1:0-10898 GCA_036489635.1 Rhizomicrobium sp.
GGCAAGCCGACCGCCGAAATGAAAGACCGCTTCACGCGCGTGCTGAAAGGCCACATCGCGCTCGCCACGATGAAATTCCCCGAAGGCACGCCGGGCATCGCGCTGGACTCCTTCGCGCGCAAATCGCTGTGGGACGCAGGGCTCGATTACGATCACGGCACGGGCCACGGCGTCGGCAGCTACCTGTCGGTGCATGAAGGGCCGCAGAACATCTCCAAACGGCCGATCCTGCAGCCGCTGAAGCCGGGAATGATCTGCTCCAACGAGCCGGGCTTCTACAAGGAAGGCGAATACGGCATCCGCATCGAGAACCTGGTCGTGGTGAGCGAACCCAAGCCCGTGAAGGGTGGCGAGCGGCCGATGATGGAGTTCGAGACCATCACCTGGGCGCCGATCGATCTCGATCTCGTGGAGCCAGCGCTGCTGACGAAAGAAGAACGCGACTGGCTGAACTGGTATCACGCCACCACGCGCGAGAAGCTTTCCTCGCTGGTCGACGACGAAACGCGCGTCTGGCTGGACAAAGCCACGCGGGCGATCTGATGAAGCGCGATCGCGCGGCGGCGCCGGGACAAATCCACCGCTTCCGGATCGACAGCAAGGTTCTGAAGGGCAATCTGCTCGGCGATCCAAGTGAGCGGATCGTCGATGTCTATGTGCCCGCAAAGCAGGACGGCAAAGGCTTGCCGCTGCTGGTCGATATTGTGGGCTTCACGGCGGGCGGGCCGGCGCACACCAACTGGAAGAACTTCGGCGAGAATTTGCCGGAGCGTCTCGACCGTCTGATCGCCTCCGGCGCGATGCCGCCGTGCGTCGTCGCCCTGCCCGATTGCTTCACCAAGCTTGGCGGCAACCAGTACATCAACTCATCCGCGATGGGCCGCTGGGACGATTTCCTGCGCGACGAATGCGTGCCGTTCGTGGAGAAGCAATTCGGCTGCGGCGGTGCAGGCAAGCGCGGCCTGTTCGGCAAAAGCTCCGGCGGCTACGGCGCCATCGCCCACGCCATGCTGCATCCGGATTTCTGGAGCGCTGCGGCCTGCCACTCCGGCGACATGGCGTTCGAGCTTTGCTATCTGCCGGAATTCCCCCGCCTGCTGCGCGCGCTGGCCAAGCACGACGGTTCGATCGCGAAATGGATCGATGCATTTTATGCCGCCGCCAAGACCAGGGATGGTGACATCCACGATCTGATGACGCTCGCCATGTGCGCCACATACGATCCCGATCCGGCAGCGCCCTATGGCCTGCGCTTGCCGGTGACGCTGGACACCTGCGAGATCATTCCCGAGCGCTGGGCGAATTTTCTGAACTGGGATCCCTGCCTGATGGTGGAAAAGCGCGCGGCCGGCATGAAGCAGCTCAAGGCGCTCTACATCGATTGCGGCAATGTCGATCAGTACAATCTGGTTTATGGCGCGCGCCGCCTGCATCGCTCTTTGGCGCAGCTCAACGTCAACCATATTTACGAGGAGTTCGCGGACAACCACAGCTCCGTGGACTACCGCATGGATACAAGCCTGCCGATCCTCGCCAAGGCGCTCGCCGCATGAAGCCGCGTGCTTTCGTACTGTGCGCAGCGACCTTGGCGTTGTCGGCATGTTCGGTATGGCCAGTCGATCAGGATCCCAAGGGCATGGCTTATCGCCGCAATGCCGATACCGTGATCGAAGCACTGCAGACCTATCGCAAAGCGCGCGGCGCGTTCCCCACTGCGCTGAGCGAGCTAACGCCGAGCTATATCGCTGCGCTGCCGGACGAGCCCACACTCGCCTATTACCCGCTCAGCGGCGCGCTGGAATATCATTACATTCCCTCATGGCCGCAACTTCGCCCTGTATGGTGCAACTCTGTCGGCGACACCACCGAGTGGAAGTGCCAGGAGCACATTCTCTAAAGCCCTTCAATCATCGCGAGCCAGGCGTCCTCGTCGATCACCTTGACGCCATGCTTCGCCGCCTCGGCGAGTTTCGAGCCCGCACCGGGCCCCGCCACCACGAGATCGGTCTTTGCCGAGACCGAGCCCGCCGCTTTCGCGCCCAGCGCTTCGGCCCGGGCTTTGGCTTCCTGCCGCGTCATCTTCTCCAGCGAACCGGTGAAAACGATGGTCTTTCCGGCGACCGGCGAACCCTTGAGCTTGGGCGCCGCCATCTTCCGGACATCCACTTCCTTTAGCAGATGATCGAGCGCCTTGCGATTGTGCGGCTCATCGAAGAAATCCTTGATCGCCTCCGCCACGACGTCGCCGATGCCGCCGATGGCATTGAGCTGCTCAACGGCATCCTTGCCCTCCATCGCGCCGATGAAGCCTTCGATGCTGTTGAAGTTGCGGGCCAGCAGCCGCGCATTCGTTTCGCCGACATGGCGGATGCCGAGTGCGTTGATAAAACGGTCCAGCCCGATCTCGCGCCGCGCATCGATGGCGGCAACGAGATTTTCCACCAGCTTGCCGTCGCCGTCGTCCTTCTTCTTCGATTTTGTCTCGATGGCGCCTTTACCTTCGCGCGCGCGGCGTTCGGCGCTTTGCTCCGCGCGCTTCTCGGCCAGAACCTTGCCCAGCCGCGCAGGGTTCTTCGCCAGCGTGAAGATATCGGCCGGCTCCTTCAGCAGGCCCTTCTCGTGCAAGGTTTCGATATAGACGCCGCCAAAGCCTTCGATGTCGAACGCGTCGCGTCCGACGAAATGCTTTAGCCGTTCGACAGCCTGCGCGTCGCAGATGAGGCCGCCTGTGCAGCGGCGATCGACATCTTCCTTGCCGGTCTTCTCATCGACTTCGCGCACCGCATGGCTGCCGCAGATCGGACAGCGATCCGGCATCTCGTATTTCCTGGTCCCGCGCGGACGCTTGTCCACGAGTACGCGGACGACCTGGGGGATCACATCGCCGGCGCGCTGGATGACCACCGCATCGCCCTCTCGGGCATCGAGCCGTGCGATCTCGTCTTCATTGTGCAAGGTTGCATTTTCGACGACGACGCCACCGACCGTTACGGGCTTGAGCCGCGCCACCGGAGTAAGCTTGCCCGTGCGGCCGACCTGGATGTCGATTTTCTGCAGAACCGTCTCGGCCTGCTCGGCGGCGAATTTGTGCGCGATGGCCCAGCGTGGGCTGCGCGACACAAAGCCGAGGCGCTTCTGCAGTCCCAGATCGTTGACCTTGTAAACGACGCCGTCGATGTCATAGCCGAGTTTCGCGCGCGCGGACTGGATATCGGCATAGAATTCAAGAATCTGCGCAACCGTTTCGCAGCGGCGCACAAGGGGATTCACCTTGAAGCCATATTTGCGGAAGGCTTCCAGCATCCCCCACTGTGTATCCACCGGCAGATCGCCGATCTCGCCCCAGGTGTAGGCGAAGAACTTGAGATCGCGCGCGGCGGTGATGGACGGATCGAGTTGGCGCACAGAGCCCGCGGCGGAATTTCGGGGATTGGCGTAAGTCGGCTTGCCGTCTTTTTCCTGCCGCTTGTTCAGCGTCGCGAAGTTCGCGTGCGTCATGTACACTTCGCCGCGCACCTCCAGCACCTTTGGCGGCTGGCCGGAAAGCTTCAGCGGAATGTCCTTGACGGTGCGCAGATTGGCGGTGATGTCCTCGCCTTCGCTACCGTCGCCGCGCGTGGCGCCCTGCACAAGCAGTCCGTCCTCGTAGCGCAGCGACGCCGAAAGCCCGTCGATCTTCGGTTCGGCGACGAAGGCCAGTTCCGTGTCGTCCTTGTAACCGAGAAAGCGGCGAACGCGGGTCACGAAATCCGTCACGTCCTCGTCGCTGAAGGCATTGTCCAACGAGAGCATCGGCACGACATGGCGCACCTTGGCGAACTTCTCGCTGGCGCGCGCGCCAACGCGATGCGACGGGCTGTCCGGCCGGATAAGCTTCGGGAACCGCTCTTCGATGGCGGCGTTGCGGCGGCGCAACGCGTCATAATCCGCATCGGAAATCGTGGGTGCGTCCTCGCCGTGATAACGGCGGTCGTGCTCCGCGATTTCCGAAGCCAGCCTTTCGAGTTCCTTCCTCGCGCCGGCTGCGGTGAGCTTTTCAACGGCCTTGGCGCTCATGCCCGCTTCCGGGCTTTCTTGGGCGGCGCTTCCGCCTCTGCCATCAGGCGGCGCGCCGCGGCGCGGGCCTCGTCGGTGACAGCCGCGCCCGAGAGCATGCGCGCGATCTCCTCGCGGCGCTCGTCAATGGACAGGGCATGAACCTTGGTGCGGTCGCCGATGCGCGTGATGCGGAAATGGCGTTCCGCGCGGGCCGCCACCTGGGGCGCATGGGTCACGAGCAGCACCTGGGTCGATTTCGCGAGACGTTGCAGGCGCTCGCCCACGGCATCGGCGACGGCGCCGCCTACCCCGCGGTCCACTTCGTCGAACACCAGCGCAGCCGGCGGATTGGTCTCCGACAACGCCACCTTCAGCGCAAGCGAGAACCGCGCCAATTCGCCGCCCGATGCGATCTTTGCCAGCGAACCGAACGGCGCGCCTTCGATGGTCGCCACTTCGAAAGCCACGCGTTCGAGACCGGACGCGGCTTCTTCCTGGAGAGGTTCGAGGAGAACGCGGAACTTCGCATGACCGAGTTTGAGGGGCGCAAGCTCGGAAGCGACTACGCCTTCCAGCTTTCTCGCTGCCGATTTCCGCGAGGCCGACAAGTCCCGGGCTGTCGCCAGATAGGCCTCGCGTGCCGCCGCAATTGCGGCCTCGGCTTGCTTGTGGCTGGCGTCGCTGTTCTCGACCGCATCGAGTTTCGCTTGAAAGTCCGCGAGAAGCTGCGGCAACCGATCGACGGTCACCGCGTATTTTCTCGCCACGGCGCGCAGACCGAACAATCGCTCTTCCTTGCGCTCGAGTTCCCCCGGATCGGCTTCCAGACGGGCAAGGAGCGACTCCAACACGCGCCGCGCCTCCTCGATCTGCGCGAAAGCCTGTTCCAGCCCGGACTCCGCAGCGGCCGCCGCCTTGCGCGCTTCTTCGTTGGCGCGCGATAGCCGCTTGAGCGCGGAGCCGATGGCGGCTTCCGCGCCGCGGTCGCCGCTTAGATCTTCCACCGCAGCGCAGATGTCTTCGGCGATGCGATTGGCGTTCATCAGCAATGCGCGTTCGGACGCGAGCTTTTGTTCCTCGCCTTCCTGCGGCTCCAGCGCGGCGAGTTCGGTGACCGCGTGCTTGAGGAAATCCGCGTCCGCTTTTGCGCTCTCCGCCGCGTGTCGGATCTGCGCGGCATTGGCGCGCGCTTCGTCCAGCGTCCGGTATTTGCGCGCGACCTCCTCCGCCAGCTCCTGATGGCCACCGAAGGCGTCCAGCAGGCGGCGATGTGTGGCGGCATCGAACAAGCCACGGTCGTCGGACTGTCCGTGGATTTCCACCAGCAAGGTGCCGAGATCGCGCAGCAGCCCCACGCCGACGGGCTCGTCGTTCACGAAGGCCCGCGTGCGGCCGTCGGAGGCGATGGTACGGCGCAGGATCGTCTCGCCTTCGCCCGGGATTCCATTTTCCACGATCAGCGCGCGGCCAGCATGGCGCGCCGGCAAATCGAAGATCGCCACGGCCGAGCCCTGCGCCGCGTCCTTTCGCACGCTGGAGCGCCCGCCGGCGCGCGCGCCCGCCGCCAGCCCCAAGGCGTCCAAGAGGATGGATTTGCCCGCGCCTGTCTCACCCGTAAGCACGTTGAGACCCGGCGCGAAATCCAGCGCCGCATCCTCAATCAGAACCAGATCGCGGATTTTGAGAGTCGCGAGCATCGCCTGCTTTTATAGCTGGAACTGCCTCGCAAGCCACGAGCCTTTGTCCACCGCGGGCGTCATGTTGTGCGCCATCAACAGGTCATAGGCATCTTTGTACCAGGGACTGCCGGGATAATTGGCGCCCAGCACGGCTGCCGCCGTCTTGGCTTCGTTGTAAAGACCCAGCGCGTAATAGGCTTCCGTGAGCCGCTCCAGCGCCTCCGCGATCTGCGATGTCCGCGGATAGCGCTCCACCACCACTTTGAAGCGGTTGATCGCGCCGATGTAATCCTTGCGCACCAGATAATAGCGTCCGACCTCCATTTCCTTGCCGGCCAGATGGTCGAGCGTGAGATCGACTTTCAGGCTGGCATCACGCGCGTATTCGGTGTTCGGAAATCGCTGCACCACGTCCTGAAGTGCGGTGAGGGCCTGTTCGGTATCGGTCTGGTCGCGATCGATGCCGACAATCTGTTCGTAGAGCGATATCGCCTTCAGGTAGAAGGCATAGGCCACTTCCTTGCTGCCCGGATGCAGGCTGATGAAGGCATCCGCGGCATTGATGGCATCGGTGTATTTGTTGCCCTGATAGTAGCAGAAGGCGCTCATCAGCATCGCGCGGCGCGCCCAGATGGAATAGGGGTGCTGGCGCTCGACCTCGTCGAATTGCTTGGCGGCCTGAACCCAGTCCTCGTTGTGGATCTGCCTCCAGGCGTCCGCATAGATTTGGTCGACGGGGCGTTCGACGTATTTGGCGTCCTTGTCATCGTCCTTGTCCTTGAGGGCCGAACAGCCCGCCGTGGCAAACAGGGCCAAGGCGAACGCGCTCAGGATCGCCAGCCGGGACGGGAGGCGGCGACGCAAGATATTGAAAAGCATCTGTTCTTCCATTTTGCGGCCAGCCGGCCGGGGGCGGCGGACCTTATGCCATTAGGGCCCGGGGCCGGTCCAGCGGTCCGCATCAAGCCATTCTGAGGTCTAGCGGATAGGCCTGTTCGCGGCGGCGGGCAACAACATGCAGTTGCGCCGGCCCTGCGGCGCGCCCGGTCACGCAAGCGCGAAGTTCGATGGATCGGCGAACAGCTTTCGCAGCAGGGCATTATTGAGCGCATGCCCTGAACGCCGGCCTTCAAACCGGGCGATAAGCGGGCCGCCGGCGAGTGCCATGTCGCCGATGGCATCCAAAATCTTGTGGCGGACAAATTCATCGCCAAACCGCATAAGATCGCGATTGACGACGTTGTCGCCGTCGAGGGCCAAGGTGTTGTCCAGCGACGCGCCCCGCCCCAGACCCGCCTTGTTCAGCGCCTCAAGCTCCTGCAGGAAGCCAAACGTGCGCGCGGGCGCGATGTCGCGGCGAAACGCGTCCGGTGAAAACCGCCAGTCCATGCGCTGTGTTCCGATTGCCGCGGACGCAAAGACGATCTCGAAATCGAAAACATAGCTCTCCGCGGGAACCAACGCCGCGCTGGCCTCCAGGTGCATCGCCTCGACACGCTTCAAGAGTTTGATCGCGCGTCGCTCGCCCGGCTGTTCGCGAAAACCTGCCTGCTCCAGCAGCGCGAGATAGGAAAGCGCATCGCCATCGAGGATCGGCGGTTCGGGGCCGTCCAGAACGACCAGCAGGTCGTCGATTTCGGCACCGGCCACGGCAGCCATGAGATGTTCAATGACAGCCACGCTGGCATGTCCGGATGCGATTACCGTGCCCAGCCGCGTCTCGCATACTTTGTCGTAGAGCGCGGGGATGCCCGCATCGCCAAGATCGCGACGGCGAAACACGATGCCCGTCCCAGCCTCAGCCGGAGACAGCGTCATATGAACCGTCGCGCCGGCGTGGAGCGCCACGCCCTCGATGCTCACATCCTTCGCGATCGTCCTTCGCATTCGCGCCTTTTAGCCCGGCGCCAAGGCGCGTTCCACCTCCGGCGTGCTTTCCAGCGAGGGGATGAAATGCGGCGCATGGCGCGCATGGCTGATCTGCTCGTAGGCATAGCCGAGCTGCAGCAATGTCTTCTCGGTCCATGCCGTGCCGATGAACGACAAGCCCACGGGCAGCCCCTGGACGTATCCCATCGGCACCGTCAGGTGCGGATAGCCGGCGGTCGCGGGCAAGCTCGGTGAAGTGCTGCTGTCGTTGTCGCCTTTGACGATGTCCACGCGGAACGAAGGATCGTCCGTGCTGCGGATCAGCGCGTCGAGATGATGACCGGCAATCAGCTTGTCGAGCGTCTCGCGGGAAGATTTGCGCAGATCGTCCCGCGCCTTGATGTAGGTCGGATCGGAAAGGCCCTTGGTCCGTTCCGCCTGCTCGAACATATCCTGTCCAAAGAGGGCCATTTCGCGCGGCGAGGCTTTGTCGAAGGCGATGATGTCCGCCAGCGTCTTCACGCCCACCGGATGCGGAAGCCCCGCGAGATAAGCGTTCAGATCGTTCTTCAATTCGTATTTCATCAAGAGAAGCTCGTTGTCGCCTTCGACCGCGGGCGGCGGCGTGAAGTCATGAATCTCCACGATCACAGCGCCGGCCGCCTTCATGGCGGCCACGGCGTGCGCGAACACCAGATCGGTGCTCGTCGGCACAGCGTTCGGGTCCGGTGCGATCACGCCCAGGCGCTTTCCAAGAAGCGAGGCGCCCGCGAGCGCGCCGGCATAATCCGTCTTGTGCGCGTTGGCGTCGGCCGTTGCCGGATCGGCGGGATCGCTGCCCGCCATCGCCGTCAGCAGCAGCGCCGCGTCCATCACGCTGCGCGCCATCGGGCCCGGCGTATCCTGGCTATGCGAAATGGGCACAATATGGGTGCGCGACAGCAGGCCCACCGTCGGCTTGAACGAGACGATGCCGTTGAGCGAGCCGGGGCAGACGAGCGAGCCATCTGTTTCGGTGCCGAGCGCGGCGGCGGCAAGGCTCGCGGCAACGGCGGCTCCGCTCCCGGAACTGGAGCCGCAGGCCGAGCGATCCAGCACATAGGGATTCTTCACCAGCCCGCCGATGCCGGACCAGCCGCTGATCGAATGTGAGCTGCGAATGTTGGCCCATTCGCTCAAATTGGTCTTTCCGAGGATGACAACGCCGGCGGCGCGCAGCTTGGCCACCACGGGCGCATCGCGGCCGGTGATGTTGTCCTTGAGCGCCAGCGATCCGGCGGTCGTCGCAACCGGGTCTGCGGTTTCGATATTGTCCTTCACAAGGATCGGGATTCCGTCCAGCGGGCCGAGGGATTTCTTCGCCTTGCGCCGTTTGTCGGACGCGCGCGCGGCGGCCAACGCCGCGGGATTGAGCGCCAGCACGCTGCGCAGCGTCGGCCCGCTCCGGTCGATCGCATCGATGCGCGCGACATAGGCCTTCACCAGCGCTTCGGACGTGACGCGGCCCGATGCCAGATCCGCCTCGAGCGCCGTTACGCTCTTTTCGCTGACGTCATAAGGTGCGGCGGAGGCGGCGCTTCCCATCGTAGCCACCATAGCAAGAGCAACCAGTATCGGCTTCATGTTTCCCCCATGCGCGAATTGGCGCGCGGCGGAGGCTAACCGCGCGGGGCCACAAATGAAAACCCCTCTCCTTTTCGGGAGAGGGGTCAACACAAGCTTGTGAAAGCAGGATCAGTTCTGCTGCCGCCGCAGGAAGGCGGGAATTTCGAACTGGTCGTCCTTCTTCTGACCCTCGAACAAATCCGACGCCGGGGTTGCACGCACCGGCTCGGCCGGAGCGCGGGTCATGACTTGCGACGTGGCGCGCGCAGCGGTCTGCTGACGCTGCGCCGGCTCGATGCGGGGCTCCGGCTTGGTGTCGCGGCGGAAGATGCCGAACAGGCGCTTTGGCTGCTCTGCCTCCGCGTTGCGCAGCGGCACCGCGCGCGCGGCCACCTGGATCGGCTGCGCGACGGGCTCTTCTTCTTCGACGACCGGCACTTCGCCGCTGCCGGTGGTCTCATCGGCTGAGGCCGTTTGCGCGTGCATCGGCAACGGGTGCGCAGTGAATTCCTGCGCGATCGTCTCCACCTGCGCGCGAACCGGATTGGCCACGAGCGTAGCCGCCAGCTTAGGCTCGGGTCTGGCCTCCGGCTTCGGCGGCTGCTGCTTCATGCGGTCGTGGAGCTTCTGCACGTTGGGCGGCAGCTTGGCCATCAGTTCGGCGTCGATGCCCGTCGCCACCACGGAAACCCGCAGACGACCTTCCATGTTCTCCAGGATCGTGCCGCCGAAGATGATGCTGGCATCTGGATCGACTTCCGCACGGATGCGGTTCGCCGCCTGATCGACTTCGAACAACCCCATATCCGGGCCGCCGGTGATGTTGATGAGCACGCCGCGCGCGCCCTTCATCGACACATCGTCGAGCAGCGGATTGGAGATCGCGGCTTCCGCGGCCTTGAGCGCGCGGTCCTCGCCTTCCGCCTCGCCCGTGCCCATCATCGCCTTGCCCATCTCGCTCATCACCGTCTTGATGTCGGCGAAGTCGAGATTGATGAGGCCCGGCATGACGATCAGGTCCGTCACGCCGCGAACGCCCGAATGCAGAACATCGTCCGCCATCGCGAAGGCCTGCGCGAAGGTGGTGCGCTCGTTGGCGATACGGAACAGGTTCTGGTTCGGAATGATGATCAACGTATCGACATAAGCCTGCAGCTCTTCGATGCCGCGTTCGGCGATGCGCATGCGCTTGTCGCCTTCGAAGGCGAACGGCTTGGTCACGACGCCGACGGTGAGCACGCCCTGCTCGCGCACGGCACGCGCGATGACGGGAGCTGCTCCGGTGCCCGAACCGCCGCCCATGCCCGCGGTGATGAACACCATGTGCGAACCGGAAAGCTGTTCGAGGATCTCGTCCAGCGACTCCTCAGCGGCCGCACGGCCGACATCGGGGCGCGCACCGGCGCCCAGACCTTCGGTGATGCGCGCGCCGATCTGGATGCGGCGTTCGGCCTTGGATTGGGCTAGCGCCTGCGCGTCGGTGTTCGCGACGACGAAGTCCACACCTTCCAGCTTCGACGAAATCATATTGTTGACGGCATTGCCGCCTGCTCCGCCCACGCCGAGCACCGTGATCCGCGGCCGCAGCTCTGTCATTTCAGGGGCACTTAGTTTGATTGGCATTTTTTGCTCTCCTTGCCGTAAACACGATCCATGGTCCCGTTCAAACCCAACATTTTATTTTTTCGATTGTTAGACATTGCGATT
>DASXFK010000031.1:0-3391 GCA_036489635.1 Rhizomicrobium sp.
CACAGCCCCGCGAACATGCCGACCTTCACATAAGTGAAGAAGGTCTCGTACAGCGCGGTGTAGATCAGATGATCGTTGGGTTGACCTTTGAGCGCATGCGCCAGCGGCGCGGTGAGAAAGCCGTAAATATCCTTCGCAAAGACAAAGCAGATGACAAAGCAGATGACGAACGTGACGACGGACCAGATCAGCCGCTTGCGCAGCTCAATCAGATGGGCGAGCAGGGGCGCCTTGCTCTTCTCGATGTCGGCTTCGTCTTGCGGCGTGCGCGAGATCATGGCGCTTTGGATTCTTCAGAAGGCGCAGAGGGCTCGACCGCTTCTTGCGGTGCGCTGCCGGTCATCACGGAGCCGGACGGCACGGGCGGCTGTTCGCGCCTGGGCTCGGCCGCTTCCTGCGGCGCGCTGCCGGTGATCGGCGGCGTCGCGCCCGGCACGGCCAGATCGACCGGCGGCAGAATCGATTGGTGCATGTCGCTCGCCAGTCCGGCCAGCGGACGCTCGTTGCGCAGCGCCTCGATCTCGTTGCGCAGCTCGTCAAGCTCCCCCTGCTTGGTCATCTCGTCGAAGCTTTTGCGAAACTGGTCCGCCATGCTGCGCGCCTTGCCCACCCATTTGCCGACGGTGTGCATCATGCGCGGCAGGTCTTTCGGGCCCACGACAACGAGGGCCACGACCAGCACAATGAGAATGTGAGTCCAGCTGAGATCGAACATGGCCGCGCGCGGGCCGGATCAACGCCCGACCGTTTGATCCTTGTTCGAGGTGGTGGTGGTGGTGGAATTGACGTCGGCCGGACGGTCCTGCGGCAGGCTCCGCGGCGGTTGATCGTCGTGCTCGTTCAGGCCCTTGCGGAAGCTGTTAATGCCCTTCGCGAAATCGCCCATGATATCGGAGATCTTGCCGCGACCGCCGAATAGCAGAAGCACGATCACCACGATGATCAGGATGTGCCAGATGCTCAAGCCGCCCATGACGTTCTCCTTTAGCCGGCGTTCACCTTAGTCCACTAGCTACAACGGGTGGTTAAAGCCCCGTCATGCCGGCAAAGCAAGGACTTAGGTAAATGCCCAACCTCCCCTTGTGGGGGTGAAAACTATCCGATGAGAATTTCGCCGTTGCGGTCCAGTGCCGCGGCCAGCGCCCCCAGCCTTTTCTGCACCGGTTCGCTGGCGATGGGTTCGCGGCGGCGCGACACCTCCAGCAGAACGCGGGTGGGGGTAAGGCGCAATTTGTAGTGCGAAAGCTCGCCCACGGCCGACCCGGACAATGAAAAAGCAAGCCGCGCCGCGAGCCCGATGACAAGCGCCTGCCTGTCCTGTTCGTTGCTCAACAAATCATGGGCGGAAATCTCGCGCGGAAAATCCTCGTCGCCGGAATAGCGGTGATAGACGGCCGTGGCGATCAGCGCCCGCGCGGTATGGCCGGCGCCGGCGAAAGGCGCCGTCACCACCTGGTTGAAAGCCCCGACGGCGCGGTCGTCGGGATGGCGGCGCCAGCCGATGTCGCTGAACAGGCAGATCGCCTGACGGATGCGGCATGCTTCGGCGCGCTCGCCGGGAAACAGCGGTTCCATCCATTTGAAGAGTTCGATGGCATGTTGCGGCGTGCGGCTGACGCGCGCGTTGGTGGCGGCGGCAAATTCGATCAGCGGATCCTTGGCGCGCTCGGATTCCGGCAGGCGCGCGTGCAGCAAGCCTTCGCGCACGCCGTAAGCGGAGACCACGACATCCGCCAAGCCGGTCGCTTCCAGCAGACGCTCCAGCACCACCGCGCCATAGGGCAGCGCTTCGGCGCGGCGCCGCGAGACGACGCGCATCAGGTCGAGCGATTTCTTCGACTGGCGCGCCAGCAGATCGCACAGCTCCAGCGCGCGGCCCCGCGGGATCGCGTAATCGTGCAGCACATGCAGCGGATAGTTTCGGTTCTCCATGTCGATGCGCGCGAAGCTGCGCCACACGCCGCCCACGGCGTAGAGCGACCGGCCGGCGAGCGCGCCGAGCTTGCCGAGCCCGCCGAGCCCCTTGTCCACCAGCTTGCGCGCCTTGTCGGGGTCGCCTTTGGCGATGTCGATCAGGCGCAAGGGTCCGAATGGAAAGGTGAGCGCGTGGCCGGTCTTGCCGTTGCGCACGGCGACCATGTCGAGGCTGCCGCCGCCGAGATCGGCCGCAAGCCCATCGGCGTTGGGGATGCCCGCGAGCACGCCTTCGGCCGCCAGGCTGGCTTCTTCCTCACCGGAGAGAATGCGGATCGGGCCGCCCCATTTGGCTTCGGCGCGGCGCACGAATTCCTGGCCGTTCGCAGCATCGCGCGCAGCCGCCGTCGCCACGGCTTCGCGGATCTCGACATGGTGCGCATCCGCCAGCATGCGGAACCGCGCCAGCGCTTCCAGCGCCAGCAGCATGCCGTCTTCATTCAGGCGTCCGCTTGTGACCATGTTGCGGCCGATGGCGCAGACCGCTTTCTCGTTGTGCACCATCGCCGGGATGCGCGAGAACGCTTCGTAGATCACCAGACGCACGGAGTTGGAGCCGATGTCCACGATGGCCACCGGTCCCGCGCGTGCGACGCTCTCGGGAATCGCTGTCGTCATGGCGGCAATCTAGTCGCGGCGCGCGGCGATGGCGACCGGGCTCTTGAGCGCGCGGCCGCGGCCCGAAAGCGACGGATTCGTCATGAAATAGGTGTGCGCGGAGAAGGCATCCTCGCGCGCGCCCTGGGGGTCGCGGAAATAGCTGCCGTCGCCGCGCATATGCCAGCTTTGCGCCGTGTCCTTGAGCAGCGCGACCATGATCTGATCCTGGATCTGCTGGTGGACCGTCGCGTTTTCGATCGGCACCAGCGCTTCGACGCGGCGGTCGAGGTTCCGCGGCATCCAGTCCGCTGAGGAGATGAACACCTTCGACTTCGGCGACGGCAGCCCGAAGCCATTGCCGAAACAGATGACGCGCCCATGTTCCAGATAACGGCCGACGATGCTCTTCACATTGATATTGTCCGACAGGCCGGGAACACCGGGACGCAGGCAACAGATGCCGCGCACGACAAGCTCTATGCGGACAC
This sequence comes from Rhizomicrobium sp., assembly GCA_036489635.1. Lineage (GTDB taxonomy): Bacteria > Pseudomonadota > Alphaproteobacteria > Micropepsales > Micropepsaceae > Rhizomicrobium. The sequence continues at coordinate 3,063 of DASXFK010000031.1, forward strand.
CGGCCTGACTTGCTTTGTACAGCCCGTCGATGATGTTCGCATCGACCAGCGCGTTGAGCTTGGCCCAGATCGCGGCGGGTTTGCCCGCGCGGGCATGGGCGATCTCTTCCTGGATCATGTCGATCAGCTTGCCGCGCAGATTGAGCGGCGAGATCGCGATCTTTTCCAGCCCGACGGGCTCGGCATAGCCGGTTACGTAGTTGAAAAGCTGCGCTGCATCGCGGCCCAGCGCCGGCTCGGCGGAGAACAGGGACAGATCGGTGTAAACTTTCGCCGTCACCGGATGATAATTGCCGGTGCCGAAATGGACGTAAGTGCGCAGGTGCCCG
>DASXFK010000033.1:0-6907 GCA_036489635.1 Rhizomicrobium sp.
TACTGCCGTTCCAGCCAGCGGCTGCCACTGCTGCGCAGGCGCCCCTCCATCGTCGGATCGAAGGTCGAACCGAAGATCACATTGGCGTCGGGATCGACCTCGTTGCGCACGCGGTTGACCGCCTCGTCCACCTCGAAGAGCGCGATGTCCATGCCGGCGGTGATGTTGATGAGAACGCCGCGCGCGCCCTTCATCGAGACGTCCTCGAGCAGCGGGTTCGAGATCGCGGCCTCGGCGGCGTCGATGGCGCGGCGCGCGCCCTCGGCTTCGCCGGTGCCCATCATGGCCTTGCCCATCTCGCTCATCACCGCGCGAACGTCGGCGAAATCGAGATTGATCAGGCCCGGCATCACCATCAGATCGGTGACGCCGCGGACGCCCGAATGCAGCACGTCGTCGGCCATCTTGAAGGCGTCGACGAAGGTGGTGCGCTCGTTGGCGATGCGGAACAGGTTCTGGTTGGGGATGATGATCAGCGTATCGACGTAGGCCTGCAGTTCCTTGATGCCCTGCTCGCAGGCGCGCAGACGCTTGTCGCCTTCGAATGCGAACGGCTTGGTGACGACGCCGACCGTCAGCACGCCCTGCTCGCGTACGGCGCGGGCGATGACGGGCGCGGCCCCCGTGCCGGTTCCACCGCCCATGCCCGCTGTGATGAACACCATGTGCGAGCCGGTGAGATGCTCGAGAATCTCCTCGAGCGATTCCTCGGCGGCGGCACGCCCGACTTCGGGACGCGCGCCGGCGCCCAGACCTTCAGTGATGCGCGCGCCGATCTGGATACGACGCTCGGCCTTGGATTGAGACAAGGCCTGCGCATCGGTATTGGCGACCACGAACTCGACGCCTTCCAGCTTCGACGAGATCATGTTGTTGACGGCGTTGCCGCCGGCTCCGCCCACGCCCAGAACCGTGATACGCGGCCTGAGCTCTGTCATTTCAGGGGCTCCTAGTTTGATTGGCATTTCTTACTCTCCTTGCCGTAAACGCGGTCCATGATCCCGTGCAAACCCAACATTTTGTTTTCTCGACCGTTGAACATTTCGAATCACCCAAACAGAGCATCCGCCAGACGCCCAATAAGTCCACGTCGTTTCTCAACCGGTGTTTCGACCAGATCGGGATTGAGCGCCTCGGGCGGCATGGTTGCGCCGGCCATCAACAGACCGAGCGCGGTTGCGTAGTCCGGCCCTGCCGACGCGGCCGGCAGTCCGGGAAACGTTTTGGGACGGCCGAGGCGCACCTGCTTGTTCAAGACGCGCTGCGCCAGTTCGCGGGTGCCGGCAAGCTGGCAGGCGCCCCCTGTGAGCACCGCGCGCCGGCCTGCGGCAACGTCGAAGCCGCTGGCGCGCAGGCGCGTCTGCACCTCGCCCAGGATCTCCTCCAGCCGCGGCTGGATGATGCGCGTCAGCATGGAGCGCGGCACCCGATATGCATCCTCGTCGCTCTCTTCGCCCATCTGGGGCACCGCCACGACGTCGGTGCCGGTCTCGATATCGCCCAGCGCCGCGCCATAAAGCGCCTTGATGCGTTCGGCGGCGGATAGCGGAGCTGCCAGCATATGCGCAAGGTCGGCGGTGACGTGATTGCCGCCGATCGGCACCACGTCCGCATGAACCAGCGCGCCGTCGAGGAACACGGCGACGGAGGTGACGCCGCCGCCCATGTCGATGACGGTCGCGCCCAGCTGCTTCTCGTCGTCGCTCAGCACCGACAGGCCGCTGGCATAAGGCGCGAACAGCGAGCCCGCCACCGTCAGATGGCAGCGCTCAACCGCGAGCTTCAGGTTCTGCAGCGGCGAGGGTTTGACCGCGACCGCATGCATGGCCACGCCCAGCTGCTGGGCGAACATGCCGCTGGGATCGCGCACGCCGCGCGCTTCGTCCACCACATAGTAGCTTGGCGCCGTTTGGATGATCTCGTGGCCATCGAGTCTGCATTTGCTGCGCGCATCGGAGAGCAGCGCATGCAGGTGCTGGTCGGAAACCAGCTCGCCCTCCAGCGCCAGCGCGGTGCGGGCGTTGACGCTGATCGGCGAGCCGCAATTGACCGAAATGAGCACGTTCTGGATGCGCAGATCGGCGTGATTTTCGGCCGCCGCGACGGCCTCGCGGATCGATTCCTCGACCTGGCCGATACTGCTGATCGTGCCGGACTTGACGCCCTGGCTTTCGCGCAACGCCGCGCCCAGCACATTCATCTTGGCGCCATCGGCGCGGCCGATGATGCACACCGTCTTGGACGATCCCACATCCAGCGCGGCGATGAGGCCGCTGCGATAAGCCGTAGGCTCGGCATCGCCGGTTCGCAATTTCACAGTTTCACCCATCAGGTGGCATCCCCCTTAGGCAGGCGTGCGGCTTCGCCGCCGTCGCGCATGATAAAAATGTAATTCGCCGGCGTGCGCAGATCGATCTCGCGGATGTTGTGCTCCAGCACGCCCTTGTCGACGATCAGATGCTCGAGTTCGTCGAGTTGCTTGGGCCAATTCGCCTCCGGCAGATCGACGAGCACGCCGCCATCGAGCAGCAGGTTCCAGCGGCGGCCGGAGATGCGCTGCATGCCGCGAATACGCGCGGCGATTGCGCGATGCGTGGCGATCGCGTCCACCAGTTCGGCCGCGCCTTCCGGTGGCGCGCCGAAGAAATGTGGAAGCTGGCGGAATTCCGTGCCGTCGGTCGCCACGATCTTCTCGCCCGAACGCGCGATCACAAAGAGCTGCCGGTCGTTCGGCACCCACACCGCGAAGGGCAGCTTTTCGGCGATGGAGATGGCGACCGTTCCAGGGTAACGCTTATGGACAACCGCATCCTCTACCCAGGGAAGCTTGCGCAAGTCCGCGCGCGCCTGCTCGGCGTCGATCGCGAACATGGAATCGCCGATTTGGAAGCCGACGGCCTTGCGGATATCGGCAGCCGAGGTGCGGTGCGCGCCGGCGATCTCGATGTCGCCCACCGCGAAGCCAGCAGCCACTGCCGCACTGTCCACGGAACGGCCGATGGCCGCGTAAGTGCGCTGTGGATAGCCGCCGGCGAGAACACCCGCCACTATGGCGAAACCCAGCACGGATCCGGTCATCCAGATCATCGGGCGGCGGAAACTCAGGTGCGCGCGCAAGCCGCGATAGATTCCGGTTATAGCGTTACCCTCATCGTCGTCGCGGCGAACGCGGCGTCCGCCGGTGCCGCGCGAAACCTGCGGCGCACTGCGGCGGCCGGGTTTGCTCGCTTTGCCGCGAGAAGATTTGCGGGTGTTCACCTGTCGCACGACGCGTCCTCCACCATCCAGCGGCACAGCGCGCCATAGGAGAAGCCGGCATAAGCGGCTTGTTCCGGCACCAGCGACGTCTTTGTCATGCCTGGCTGGGTATTTGTTTCGAGAAGAATGAGGCGGTGCTTGCCGTGGCTGTCGTCATAACGAAAATCGGTGCGCGACACGCCGCGGCAACCCAGCGCCACATGCGCGCGCTCGGCGAGCTGCAAAGCTTCGCGCGTGACACTTTCCGGAATCCTCGCGGGCAATGTGTGGCGCGATCCGCCATCGGAATATTTCGCTTCGTAATCGTAGAACTCAAGGCCGGTGGTGATCTCGGTGACGCCCAGCGCCTTGTTGCCCATGACGGCGACGGTCAACTCGCGGCCCGGCACGAACTCTTCCACCATCATCTCGTTCGACAGAGTCCACGTCTCGCTGCCCAGCGCTTCCGGCGGACGGTTGTCGCCCTGGCGGATGATGAACACGCCGACGGACGAACCTTCGTTCACCGGCTTCACCACATAAGGCGGCTCCATCAGGTGGCGCGCCGCGGCTTCGCGGCGATCGACGACGATGGAGTTCACCACCGGCAAACCCGCCGCGCGATAAATGTCCTTGGTGCGCTGCTTGTGCATCGCCACGGCCGACGCCATCACGCCCGAATGCGTGTAGGGGATGCGCAGCAATTCCAGCAGGCCCTGCACGCAACCGTCCTCGCCCCAACGGCCATGAAGCGCGTTGAACACCGCATCCGGCTTGGAGGCGAGAAGCTGCGCCGAGAGATCGCCAGACTTGGGATCGATCTCGACCACATCGAAGCCCTCGCCGCGAAGCGCCTTCGCGCAGCCCGCGCCTGAGGACAGCGAGACGTCGCGTTCGGCGGACAGCCCGCCAAGCAGCACGGCCACTTTCTTGTAAGCGGTGTTTGTCATCTTGAGCGCCCCGCGCTCTCGGCTACGCCCACCCGCCTGATTTCCCATTCCAACGTCACGCCGGATTTTGCTTTCACGCGCGCGCGCACGTCTTCACCGAGACCTTCGATATCGGCAGCGGTGGCGTCGCCCAGATTGATGAGGAAGTTGCAGTGCTTCTCGCTCACCTGCGCGCCGCCGCGCGTGAGCCCGCGGCAGCCCGCTTCATCGATGAGCTGCCACGCCTTGTGCCCCGGCGGGTTCTTGAACGTGGAGCCGCCCGTTTTGGATTTCACCGGCTGCGTGCTTTCGCGTTGCGCGACCAGCGTGTTCATGCGCGCGCGGATTTCGTCCGCATCGCCGCGCTCGCCCTCGAACACCGCTTCCACGAAGATAAAATCATCCGGCACGCCGGATTTGCGATAGACGAACTGCATGTCGGTGGCGGAAAGCGTGTGCTTGTTGCCGTTGCCGTCGATGGCCGTGGCTTCGACGAAAATGTCCTTGATCTCTTTGCCGTAGCAGCCCGCGTTCATGCGCAGCGCGCCGCCGATGGTGCCCGGTATGCCGCGCAGAAATTCCAGACCCGCGATGCCCGCATCCGCCGCCGCGCGCGCAACCGCGGCATCGAGCGCGGCGGCGCCGACACGCACGCGCGTGCCTTCGATGGTGGTTTTTCCGAACACGCCCGGCAGGCGAATGACTACGCCGGGAATGCCGCCATCGCGGACCAGAAGGTTGGAGCCGACGCCAATGACGCTGACGCGCGTGTCGGCGTGTTTCGCGGCCAAGAACGTGGCGAGATCGTCCGCATCGGCGGGGCGATAGAGAATTTCCGCCGGACCACCGGCGCGGAACCACACGAGATCTTTCAATGCTGCGCCTTGCGCATAAGTGCCGCGCACGGGAGGCAGTGCATCGCAGGGACGAGTCATCATCACGCCCGACCTCCCTGCTTCTCAAGCGCGGCTTGCAAATTCGCCGCCCATGCGGTGATCGAACCCGCGCCGAGCATGACGATAGCGCCGCCCGGTTTCGCGAACGGCGCGACGGCGGCGGCGAGATCGGCTTCGCCTTCGATGACGATGACATTGCGGTGACCGTGGCTGCGCAATGCATCGGCAAACGTATCGCGATTGATGCCTTCGATGGGCGTTTCGCCCGCGGAATACACCGGCGCGATCACCGCGACATCGGCATCGTTCAGGCACTTGGCGAACTGCTCGAAGGTATCGCGCAGGCGCGTGTAGCGATGCGGTTGCACCACCGCGACGATGCTTCCGGCATAGGCTTGGCGCGCGGCTTTCAGCGAGGCTGCGATCTTGAACGGATTGTGGCCGTAATCGTCGACGATGGCGGCACCGTTCCACTCGCCGACTTTGGTGAAGCGGCGGCGCACGCCACCGAAACTCTTGAGCGCGTCGCGAATCTTTTCGGCCTCGACGCCCAGCTCCAGTGCCACGGCAATGGCGGCGACCGCGTTTTGCACGTTGTGCTCGCCAGGCATTGGCAGGCAAAACTTTTCGACGATCGCTTCTGTATTCTTGCGGCGATCGGTGACGATCACGTCGAAATGCGACGCGCCTTCGCAGAATGACAGGTTCGCGGCGCGCACATCGGCCTGCGGCGAGAGTCCGTACGTCACGATGCGGCGGTCTTCGATGCGGCCGACCATCGCTTGCACTTCGGGATGATCGAGGCACATCACCGCGAAACCGTAGAACGGCACGTTCTCGACAAAACGCTGGAACGCATCGCGCATCTTGTCGAAGGTGCCGTAATAATCGAGATGATCGGGATCGGCGTTGGTCACCACCGCTACTGTCATCGGCAGGCGCAGGAAGGTGCCATCGCTTTCGTCGGCTTCGACGACGACCCATTCGCCGGCGCCGAGCCGCGCGTTGGTGCCGTAAGCGTTGATGATGCCGCCGTTGACGACGGTGGGATCGAGACCGCCTGCGTCCAGCAACGCCGCGATCAGGGTTGTCGTGGTCGTCTTGCCGTTGGTGCCGGCGACGGCGATGCAATTCTTCAGCCGCATGATCTCGGCCAGCATCTCCGCGCGGCGCACCAGTGGCAGATTGCGCACGCGCGCGGCTTCGAATTCCGGATTGCCCGGCTTCACGGCCGAGGAATAGACCACGGCATACGCATCTTTGAGATTGGCGCCATCGTGACCGATGGAAACCGCAATGCCCATTGCGCGCAGGCGCTTCACATTGGCGCTGTCGGCCATGTCGGAGCCCTGCACGCGATAACCGAGATTGTGCATGATCTCCGCGATGCCGCTCATGCCGATGCCGCCGATGCCGATGAAATGGATCGGCCCGATGTCGAGCGGCACGCGCGTCTGGACGGGCATCGCGTTCATGCCGCCCTCGCGAGTTTCTCGACCACATCGGCGAGGCGCGACGCGGCATCGGGTTTCGCCAGCGCATGCGCGGCGGCGGCGCGTTTCGCCAGATCGGCGGGCGCCAAGAACGCGGCGCTCAGCATGTCCGCCAGCAATTTCGGTGTGAGGTCTTTCTGCGCCACACGCCAACCTGCTCCGGCATCGACCAGCACGTCGGCGTTGGGAGTCTGATTGTCGTCCAGCGCATGCGGCAACGGAATGAGAATCGCGGGACGGCCGATCACCATCAGCTCGCTCACCGTGCCGGCGCCGGAACGACCGATCACCAGATGCGCTTTCGCCATGCGCGCCGGCATGTCGGCGAAGAACGGCGCCAGCTCGGCGCGGA
>DASXFK010000013.1:0-5761 GCA_036489635.1 Rhizomicrobium sp.
AGGCCCGCCAGGTCGTTGAAGTAGAGCAGCGGCATGGCGGCGCTCGTCGTCTGCTCGATGCAGCCATACGGATATTTGTCGAGCCAGCGCAACAGGCCCGGCACGTCGTTGTAGCCGTGGCTCGCCGAAACATTGAGCGAAACATTCGCGGTCGAGGGAACGATGTCCGCGATCAGAGCGTGATCGGCGGTATAGCTTTTGCCGGCGCCGAGCACCGCGATGTCGTCGCGCGCGACATCCAGTTGCGGGCTGCGCACTTCGATCGGCCAGCCACGCGAGACGTTGAACCCGCCCGGCCCCTTCACCGTCAGTTTGATGCCGGCGATGCCGAGCCCGCGCCCCTGCAGCACCACGGGAAGCAAAATGCGCTGGCCGCGATTGAGATTGCGCGTCAACACATCTTGCCGCGCGCCGGCGTCGAGACCGACAGGGCCGGAGGTGGTGACGGTCGCGGTGTAAGCGCCGGCCGCGCCTTCGACATTGTCCATGTTGAGCGCGGCTTGCGCCTTGTCGCCGGGCGCCAAAAAGCGCGGCAGCACGATTTCGGCCACGATAGGATCGCGCACCGTCATCGGCCGCGACGCGTCGCCCACCTTCTTGTCGCTGAAGGCGACGACCATCAGGCGCAATTCGCCGTTGAAGTCCGGAACGTCGAGCGGAACCTGGGCCACGCCGTCCGCGCCCACTTTCACCAGCCCGGAGAACAGCGCCACGGTCCTGGTCGGCACCACGGCGAGCGCGCGGCCGCCCATCGAATCGCCGCCTTCGCGCAACGAACCGATGGGGGCTTTCTGCGCCTTGATGAGACGGCCGTAATCGTCATGCATGCCGACGCCCAGACGCCGCTTGCCGAAATACCAGCCGACAGGATCGGGCGATTTGTAATCGGTGAGCTGCAGGATGCCTTCATCGACGGCCGCCAATGTGATGTAGGCCTGCTCGCCGTCATCCAGCCCCTTCAGCGTCACCGGAATGACGATGTGCTGGCGCGGCGTGATTTTCTGCGGCCCGCCGATGATGGGCGTGATGGTGCGCGCGGAATTGTCCACGCCCAGCCACGCCACGCCGATGGCGCGCACGGGCTCGCGCCCCGTCGCCTGATTGAGCGCGCGGTAATGCGTGACCAGCACATAAGCCCCCGCGCCCCAATCGGCAGACACCGGAATGTCGATGCTGGCGCCGCTCGCCGGCGCGTCGATGAGGCGCGAGAAATAGACCTTGTCGCCGGCGACCACGACCAGTGCCTGTCCGTCCGACGCCGGCTTGATCGAGACATGCGCCGTCTCGCCCGGCTTGTAGGACGGCTTGTCCGCCGCCACGGGAATCCGATCGGGCCGGTCGCCGGATGCGCTCGCCGCCCAGCCTGAATAGAAGCGATAGGAACTGGCCGCGCCCGATTTCGCATCGACGATGGTCAGCCGATAGGTGCCCCACGGAAAACTCTGCGCCAGTTTCGCCGGATTGGCCGCGCCGATAGCCAGCGTCCCGCTTGAGATCAGCCGGTCGCGGGTGACGGATTCGTATTTCCACGAGCCGCTGTCCTGATACCACTGATAATCGGTGTCCTCGCGCACCCAGGTGTAATTGAGGCCCGCGAGCGCGATGCGCTTGCCCTCGCCGTTCACGGCAATGGCTTCAAAGCCGGCTTTGGCTTCTTCGGAAATGGAGCCGCCGTCGAAATCCGGACGGATGCCGATGGCGACATCGCGCGTGCGCACCGGCAACTCGATGGATTTGTCCGTGGTGCGACCGCCCGGTTCGTGGATCGAAACCTTGATGGCGGCCTTCAGCGGCAAGGTCGTGGCCGCAAGATCGCCGATCGATCCCGAAACATCCGTCGATCCGGTCTGGTCGGTGTCGGGCACCGTCAGCGTGACATCGACGTTCGAGAAAGAATCGTCGACGCGACCGAATTGATACTGGGAAAACGACGGGTAGGGATCGGTGTCCGTCACGATATGGGCTTCGCCCTCGCCGGAAAGACCCGAGGCGGGCGCGCCATAGAGAAACCGCGCGTCGGCCCGCAGATGAAAGTCCGCGTTGGGATGCAGCACCTTGTCCACCGGCGTCAGCGTGACCTTCAGGCGCTGCGGCACAAAGTCGGCGACATCGAATTGCACGCGGCCCACCGGCGGCGCCTTGGGATCGATATAGGCCGCGATCTGCCAGCGGCCATGCGGCGACGTCTTGCGCAGCGGCAACGGCCACACGGCGGAGCCGGCGGTGAGCGATGCGCCGGCGACCGTGACGCGCGAGAACTCCACGCCATCGGGGCGCGTGGCGATGAGCGTCAGCGGCGCGGTGATGGCAGCGCCCACCCGATCGCGCAGCATGGCCGTCGCCTGCACGGTTTCACCGGGGCGATAGACGCCGCGCTCGGTGTAAAGGAAGGCATCGACGGCGCCGGGCGTCTCGCGCCCGCCGACGCCGCGATCCGTGAGATCGAAGGCGGGACGGCGCAGATCCAGGAAGGTGAAGTCGTCGCCGGCGCCATAGGCCATCACGGTGACCGGCTGGTCGCCGCCCGTGGCATTGAAAAGGCCGGGGGCGAAATCCGCCCGCCCGCTGGCGTCCGTCGTGACCGTCGCCAGCACATTGTTGTCGCGCGCCACGAGGGTGAGCTTGACGCCCGCCATCGCCCGCGCCGTCGCATAGGAGCGCGCGAACACAGCCACTGTGTTGGAGCCCTGGAATGTGGTCAGGCCGATGTCGGAATCGATGACCCATTGCGCCGCCATTTCGTCGGGGGAATCGCTATCGCCGGTACCGTCGTCGGCGCTCTTTTTGCGGGCCGCGTCGCTGGCGACCAGCACATAGGCGCCGGGCGGCTTGCCTTTGAGGATGTCGCGGATGGGAATGAGCGTGACGACGGAATCGTTCTTGACGCTCGCCACATCCATCGTGCCTTTCCACACGACGGCGCCCTGATTGGTTTGCAGTTGCTGCTCGTCATAGGATTCGAGCGTGGTCTCGTCGATGGTGCCGCTTTCGATCTGCGACAAAAGCCGGTCGCCGACGCGCACGATTTTCAAGTCCAGCTTGGCGATGTTGACGGTGGTGACGGGAACGCCCTCGGCATTGTCGCGCGGCAGGATGATGCCGCCGCCAAAACGCACCAATGCGGGCTTGTCGGCGAGTTGCACCGGCACGGTCTCCGCCTGCGCCAGCTTTTCGCCCGCGGCATCCGGCAAGCCGGTCTTGAGGGTGACATTGTAGGTCTTGTTGAAATCGAAGCCCGCGATGCACAGCCTGGCGTCCATCGGGCGCACCACGATGCGCGTCGCCGGATCGACCGTCAGATAGTCTTCATAATGCGTGCGGCCGGACTGATCGAGGGTGCGCGTGAACACAAGACACGCCTGGGCCTGCGCCTTGGAGGTGTCGATCTCGAGGCGATGGAACGCGAACGCCGGCGCCGACGCCATCTGCGCCTGCGACATGGGCTGTGTGATGGAAGTGACGCCGCCGGCGATGCGCGAGAAGAATCCGCCCGCGCCGCCGTTCGGGTTGTTGCTGCCCATGTAATAGAGAGCGCCGACCGCCGCGATGAGGACGAGTGCCACCGCGCCACCGATGATGAAGAGTCGCCTGATCATGAGTCATCCCCCGAGCCCGCCAAGAGCCTATAGCCAGGCAACGCTGCTCGCAATTGAAGGCGGGATTGGGAATCAAAAATGGCAAGCTGGTGACGGACGAACATTCTTCGACGACGCGCGCATGGCCTCGCGCCCGCTCAGGGATAGCCGTGCCATTTCACCTGACGAATGCCGTCTTCCTTGCGCAGCTTCTCAAGGCATCCTTTGGGCGCAACAGGCTTTCCCGACGCCGCCCAGCGCACGTCATACTGCTCTTCCTGCGGTTCGCCCGGAACGCCGTAAGCGGTTCGCGCCAGGCGGACGCGGAAACGGCGCGCGGGAAATTCTCCGCGGATAAGCTCTTCGATCGCAACGTCGCGGTCCGACACGACGATCAGCCGCGCGTGTTGGGTGCGCGGGATCGCATCGTCCAGCCACTTCATGACCCACAGGACGAAAAGCCCGACGGCCGTTCCGGCGATGCCGAGGCCAAGTTGTCCGCCGCCCAGGCACAGGCCGATGACCGTGACGAACCACATCGTCGCCGCGGTGGTGACGCCCTGCACGATATCGCCGCGGCGCAGGATGGCGCCGGCGCCGATGAACCCCACGCCGGTCAGAATGCCGAGCGGCCAGCGCGCCAGATCGAGGACAATGAACGAGTCATGCGCCTTGCCCGCCATGGGCAGCAGAATATTGGCCTGCATCATGGCGACGGAGGCGGCGAGGCAAACCAGGATCGTCGTGCGCAAGCCCGCGACATGGCCGCTTTCGCCGCGATTGAAGCCGATCAAGCCGCCGGCGATGAGCGTCAGCAGCAGGCGCAGCGCCAGTTCCGTCCAGGTCGGGTGAAGGGGCATCGCCAGCTCCGAAAGGGAGTTCCGGCCTTTGGTAACGCGGCAGCGCCCCTGCCGTGCCCTTACTCCGCGGGCGCCGGCGGCTGCGCCAGGCCAGCCAGCTTGCGGTGCACCGCAACGCGGATGCTCGAATACTGGATCGCGAACAGAACGAGCGGAGCGATGGTCGGCACGAAGGCGGTGAACGTCTCCCAGGCATGGCGGCCATATTTGAAGGCCACATAAAGATTGGCGGCGCCGAGAACGAAATAGAGCGCCGACCACAGATAACCCCACATGATCAGGAAGCCAGGCGAGGTGTGTTCCTGCACGATCGGCGGCAAATAGCGATTCTGCCAACCGCGCTTCAGCATGACACCGGCGATCGCGAAAGCGCCGATGCTTGGCTTGATCATCATGAAATGGGCGTCCTGCGTGTAGATCGTGGCGCTTCCCAGCACGATCACGAGCGCGAGGCTCGCCCATTGCATGATCTCGATCTTCTGGCCGCGATACCAATACCAGAGGAACTGGATCACGCCGGTGGCGATGCCGACGCCGGTGGACAGCACGACATTGTCGGTGATTTCCAGAACCACGATGAAGATGATCGTGGAGAGGAAGTCGGCGGCGAGCGGTTTGAAGGCTTTGAGAAGATTCATCATGGCTTTGTTCCCTTAGAAGCCCTGCGCCCAGTTGCCATGGAAGCCGAATGGAACGCGGCGCGGCAGTTCCGCCACCGCGACCGGCCCGGCAGTGATGTTCGTTGCGTCGAGGACGACGAGATCGCTTCGGTTTTCCGCAGCCCGATAGACCGTCTGCAGCAACCAGCCATCGCCTTCGGGCGCGCCGGACGAGCGCGGCACGAACACCGGCTCGCTGGTGATGTTGCCGGTGCCGAATGCGTGAACGACTTTCTTGCCGGTCGCGTGATCGATATGCGCGATGGCGTCGAAGCCTTCGCCGAGGCCGTCATTCTCGTCGGCGCGCCCGGCGAAATAGCCGTGGCGATAGGAAAGCCCGGCGCGGCGCTCGTCAAAGCGGGGGAATTCGGCGCCCATGTCGTCGAGGGCCTCGCGCTTGATGGTGTCGCTCTTGCCCGCCAGATCGAACGTCCAGCGCACGAGGTGGGCCCGCGGCTTGGTCTTCTGCGGCGTGCCGTCGGCGAACGGAAACAACGGCGCGGTGTCGTACTGCATCACATCGACATAAATCTTGTCGCCGTCTTCCCACATGTTCATCGGATGGAAGACGTAGCAGGGATCGGTGGTGAACCAGCGGATCGTGTCCACGCCCGCGTCGCGGCGCATGACGCCGATGTGCGAGCCCTTCTCCGGCTCCCACGCGAAA
>DASXFK010000041.1:0-3079 GCA_036489635.1 Rhizomicrobium sp.
GTGTGGAAGGACAATCGCCGCCGCCACAACGAGAAATTCCCCACCTGGGACGTGCTGCACAAATTCCCGCACGACTACAAAGTCATCTTCGTCGGCGACGCCACGATGAGCCCTTACGAAGTCACCTATCCCGGCGGCAGCGTGGAGCACTGGAACGAGGAAGCCGGCGCGCTATGGCTCGACCGCGTGACGCAGATCTACGAACACGTCGTGTGGCTCAATCCGGTGGCGCCCAAGCACTGGGAGTATTCGCCCTCCATCGCCCTCATCAACCAGATCATCGGCGACCGCATGTACCCGCTGACCCTGCAAGGCCTGGACAACGCGATGAAGGAATTGAATCGGTAATTGCAGGAGAAGTCTTTGAAGCAGTTTCTGTTTCGCCTCCTGTTTGCGCTGCCGCCGTATTTTTTTGGCACCTTGATTCAAACCGTTCCGTTTCCGTCCCAGACAGACAGACTTGAGAATCTGTTTTGGGGCAGTGTGTACGGATTAGGCTGGTTCGAAATCGGCTTCTTCGTGAACTTACGCTCGAGTGGCCCAGCGATTTTCGGCTTCTGCATCTGGCCGATAGCGGTCTCGATATTTCTTTATTGGATCGCTGGAAAGCTCTGGGACTCGGATAACGTGAAGCTGGTACGCATCTGCGTGATCTTGCTGCTGTTGTCGTTCTGTATTGACGTTCCCCTGACATGGGCCAGCAAGCCGCCGCTCGCCTATCTGCCGCTGTGGTATAACGCTTTCTTCAATATCTACTGAGGGCCGGCCCCTTGATGAAAGAGTCGAGTTCTCGATGATGGCGACGACGCTACGCATCCTGCTCGCGCTATTGGGCGTCTGCGCCATCCTGATTGCGCTTTCCATCCTGCTCCTCGGCGCGGGGATCACGGCGCATGGGGCGGAGGTGGCTTATAATGCGCTGGTCGGAAATCATTATCCGCTCACCGGCGCGTGGCCGGCGACGATGGATAGCGAGCTGCGGTTCTATGCGCCGTTCTGGGGCGTGTATGGGTTGTTGCTGCTGGATGCCGCGCGCGATTTGCCTAGGCGGCTCGACCGCGTGCCTTTGCTCGCGGGCGTGTTTTTCGCGGGCGGCATCGGGCGCGCGCTTTCGCTGGCGACGGTCGGCGCGCCGCATCCCGCCTTCACGCTGCTGATGGCGATCGAGCTCATCCTGCCTGCGGTCTTCGTCGTTTTGTGGCACGCGCTCACACGTCAATCGCAGCCCGTCAAACAATAGATCACAGCGCGCTTCCCGCGATCCCCATCTCGCGGCGGATGATCGACACGGGCACAAGGCCGGCGTTCATGAAGGCGTCGTGGAACTTCTCCAGATCGAAGCTCTTGCCTTGCTGCTTCTGCGCATCCGCGCGCAGCTTCAGGATTTCCAGCTTGCCCAGCGCATAAGAGTAATAGCCGGGATCGTTGGTGCCGCGCCGCGCTTCGCCAAGCGCCACTTGCGCCGGCTGGAAGCATTGCGTCTGCATCATGTCGGTTGCCTGTGCCAGCGTCATCGCGCCGGTATGCATCTTGATGGAAGCGATCAGCCGGCAATCGCGCAGGATCGCGTCCTGCAATTGGGTAAGCCGGTATTGGGGCTGGCCCGCGCTCAGGCCCTCGTCCAGCATCATCTGCTCGGAATAATGCGCCCAGCCTTCGGTGGTGGTGTAGGAGCCCGCCGTCTGGCGCACCAGCGACCATTCGGGATGCGCGTGCAGATAAAGATACTGCACGAAATGTCCCGGCAGCGATTCATGCACCGTCAGATTCTGCAGCATCGGCCGGTTCCAATAGGCGAGCATCGCGGCCTGCGCCGCGGCCGACGATTTGGGGTCGGGCGGCGTGATGAAATAGTACACCTTCGTGGCATGCGTTTCGAGCGCGCCGGGTGGATCGGTTTCGCCGAAGATTTCCGCGCGGGCGAAAGCGGGCGTCTCGGCCACCACGGGAAGCATCTGCGACGGCAAGGTCACGATGCGATGCTGCTCGATGAAGCTTTGCAGCGATGTCAGATCGGCTTTCGCAGCGGCGAGCAGTTCGACGGTGTTGGCGGGGTGATCGGCCTGGACGGCGGCCATCGCCTGCGACGGATGCTTGGGATCGACCAGTTTCTCGGTAGCGAGGAACGCGGCGTGATCCTTGGCGAACTGCGCCTCGCCCGCGGCCAGAACTTTCTCCACCGGCACGTCGACAAGATCGCTCGCCAAAAGCCGCTGAAGATTGTCGCGGCCGAGCACGAAGGAGCCATGCGCGCCGGGCTTCTGCGCGACCAGCCACGTCTTGAAATCCTTGGCGGCATTCACGGCGGCGGCTGTCGAGGCGGCAAACGCCCTTTGCAGCGCCGCATCCTGCACGCTTTTGAAGGCCGCAGGCACGTCGTTGGCCAGCACCGAAATTCCGCCATCCAGATTCTGCAGCGCGACGTCGACAAACACCGGCGGCATGTTCGTCAGGTTTGCTTTGGCCTCGGCGAACAGGTGCGGCATCGCGTTCTCGCGCGCGACGATGTTTTCCATGCGCTCCGGCAGCGGCGCGAAATCGCGCTCGATGAGCTGAAACGCCGCCGTGGTGATGAGGTTCACATACGTGCCCGGATCGTGGCGCCAGCCTTGGATGGTTTCATCCTGCAGAAGCTGGCCGTCCATCTCGCCCAGCAGAACGTCGCGGTCGTCGCGATCCAGCGGCGAAAGTTTGGCGCCGTCGATCGCGCGCAGCCGGGCCTGCGCGCTTTTCACCCGCGCGATCTCGCGCGCCACTGCGCCGGCCGACATGTCGTCGAGTTGGGCGTCATATGTGTGCACGCCAGTCGAGGTGGCGGTTGTCGGGTGCGCGCTCCACTGCGCCTTGAAATAGTCCTGAACGATGCTGTGGTAAGCCGTGGTTGCATCCTCGGACGCGGCGCAAGCGGGCATTGCCAGCGCCGCCACCGAACACAGCGCCAAGGCGCGAACCCATAACCTGATCATCGTGTCTCCTGAATACGAGCATGGCGAATAAGAACACCGAAATCTCGCACCCCCGGTGCGCGGATGACAAGCTGCTGTCAGGCGGCAGGCGCTAGGCTATAATCGGGCGGCAG
>DASXFK010000149.1:0-5501 GCA_036489635.1 Rhizomicrobium sp.
CGGCGCGGTGGAAGCGATCTTCTGCACGCTCGCCATCCGCGATCAGATCGTCCCGCCGACGATCAACCTCGACAATCCCAGCGTGGAAACCAAGCTCGATCTCGTGCCGCACAAGGCCAAGAAGCGCGAAGTCAAAGCGGCATTGTCCAACTCATTCGGCTTCGGCGGCACCAACGCCTCGCTCATCCTGACGGCTGTGCAATAGGCCGGCCGTGGCACGGTTCTTCGGGCTGATTCTCATATTGATCGTTATCGGCGCCGGAGCGTTCTTCGCCGAAAAATTCAGCTTCTTGCGGCCCGGACCTTCGACCCACGAGACCGTGGTGCTGATTGCGCCACGTGAAGGCTCGGCGGGAATCGCGCAGGAGCTTCAGCGCGCGGATGTCATCCGCAATGGATTCTTGTTCCGCTTCGGCGTGCGGCTGCGCAATCGCCAGTCCGCGCTCAAAGCCGGCGAATATGCCATCCCCGCCGGGGCCAGCATGGCCGACATCATGGGCATCCTGGTCGAAGGCAAATCCATCCAGCACAAAATCACCGCCGCCGAAGGCCTGACCAGCCAGATGATCTACGACATCGTGGTCCACGATCCTGTGCTGGTGGGGGATGCCGGAGCGGTGCCGTCGGAAGGCGCGCTGCTGCCGGAGACTTATCTGTTCACGCGCGGCGCAACGCGCGCCGAAATTCTGGCGCGCATGGAAGCGGCGCAGAAGACGTTTCTGGCGCTGCATTGGCCGGCGCGCGCGCCCGATCTTCCGCTCAAGACGAAGGCGCAAGTCATTACGCTGGCCAGCATCGTCGAGAAGGAGACGGCGCTACCCGAAGAGCGCCGCCACATCGCCGCGGTGTTCGTCAACCGGCTCAATCTGGGCATGAAGCTGCAATCCGATCCCACGATTATTTATGGAATCACCAAAGGCTATCCGCTGGGGCGGCGCATCCGCGAAAGCGAGATCACGGCGAATACGCCCTACAACACCTATGTGATTGCCGGCCTTCCCGCGGGCCCGATCTGCAATCCCGGCAAGGATTCGATTTCTGCCGTGCTCAATCCGGAACAGTCGAAAGATTTGTATTTTGTGGCCAACGGCAAGGGCGGGCATGTATTCTCCGCCACCATGGCGCAGCATGAGCAGAACGTCGCGGCGTGGCGCAAGATCCACGACACGCATCCGCCGCCACGCGACACGCCGCGGCTGCGCAAAGAGCGCTGATTCCGGTTTTGCACCGGCGCGGCCGCGGCGCTAAGTTCGCATCCAATCGTTGGAGCACAGGATGAGTCTCGTCAGCATGACCGGCTTTGCCGAGACGCACGGCGCGAAGGAAGCCCTTCGCTGGCGCTGGGAGGTGAAGAGCGTCAACGGGCGCGGGCTGGAACTGCGCCTGCGCACGCCGCCAGGATTCGACGGGCTGGAACCTGCGGCGCGCATGCTGGCGACCGAGCGGTTCCGCCGCGGCAATCTGCAGGCGACGCTGAACATCGAGCCGCAGGACGGCGCCCGCGGCCTGCGCGTCGATCCCGTGGCGCTGGCCGCTGCGGTGCGCATCGCCAAGCAGATCGAAAGCGAAAGCGGATTGGCGCCGGCGCGGGTGGATGGGATCCTCTCGCTCAAAGGCGTGATCGTGCAGGAGGAAGCGCAGACGCTGGATGCCGAACAGCGCGCCGCCCGCGACGCCGCCATCCTCGAAAGCCTGGCGCTGGCGTTCGATTCGCTGAGGCGCGCACGCCGCAACGAAGGCGGCAAGCTCGGCCATGTGCTGAACGGGCTGATCGGCGAGATCGAGAAGCTGACAAAGGAAGCGAACAGGCTGGCGGCTGCGCAGCCTGCGGCGTTCCGCGAGAAGATGGACGCGCAGCTCAAGGAACTGCTCGGCAACGCCTCGCTGCCGCAGGAGCGGCTGGCGCAGGAAGTGGCGATCCTGGCGACGCGCGCCGATGTGCGCGAGGAGCTCGATCGCCTCAACGCACATACGCATGAGGCGAGCGCGCTGTTGGCGTCCGGCGAGGCGGTGGGGCGCAAGCTGGATTTCCTGGCGCAGGAGTTCAACCGCGAAGCCAACACGCTGTGCTCGAAATCGGCGGACATCGCGCTGACGCGCGTGGGGCTGGCAATCAAGCACGCGGTCGATCAGTTCCGCGAGCAGGCGATGAATGTGGAATAGGGGCGAATGAGCGGGGATATTCGTCGCAGGGGGTTGATGCTGGTATTGTCCTCGCCGTCCGGCGCGGGGAAAACGACGCTGGCGCGCAAGTTGCTCGACGGCGACAGCAACATCACGCTTTCGGTCTCGGCCACGACGCGCGCCAAGCGGCCGAATGAGACGGAGGGGCGCGATTACTTCTTCGTGTCGCCGGAGAAGTTCGAGCAGATGCTGGCGAACGACGAATTCTACGAGCACGCCACTGTGTTCGACCGCAGTTATGGCACGCCAAAACAGCCGGTGCTGAGCGCGCTGGGGCGTGGGCGCGATGTACTGTTCGATATCGACTGGCAGGGTACGCAGCAGATGAAGGAGCGCGCGCGAGAGGATCTGGTCAGCGTCTTCGTTCTGCCGCCGAGCCATGACGAACTGGAACGCCGTCTCAAGACGCGGGCGCAGGACACCGACGCTGTCGTCGCGGAGCGCATGGCGAAAGCGGCGAGCGAAATCAGCCACTGGCCGGAATATGACTATGTGATCGTCAACGCCGATCTCGAGCGCGCGCTTGCACAAGTGAAATCGATCCTCGAAGCCGAGCGCGCGCGGCGCACCCGGCTTGTCGGCGTCGGCGATTTCGTCGCGGATTTGACGCGCTAGAACTTCTCGCCGACCATCTCTTCGCTTTTCGCCCACAGCGCCTTGGCGTGATCGGCATCGAGCGCATAAGCGCGCACGCCGCCGCGGGCTTGCGGGTTCTCCTGAAGCTCGGCGACGTGACAATCCTCGCAATAGAGGCCGCCAACTTCTTCGGCGGGCGCCACAAAGCCGGACCACACCGTCGTCGCTGCGCCTTGCGGGATCGTCTTCCATTCGAACGCAGGCGCGCCGGCGGCCTTGTTGCTGTCGGTGATGCTCTTGAGCATCGCATCGCGAAGCTCCTGCGTCATGTGACGCCCAAGCTCGGTCATGATGCCACCCGGATGCACAGCGGTGGCGCGAATGCCATCGGCCTTGTGGCGGCGGTCGAACTCCACTGCGAAAAGAATGTTCGCCGTCTTGGAGCGGCCATAGGCGCCGAATTCGGTGTAAGGCGTGCGCGCGAAATTCGGATCGTCGATATCGACGTCCGAGAAGCGATGTCCGGCCGAGGAAAGATTCACCAGCCGCGAGCCTTTGTGCATCAGCGATGCGATGCGGTTCACCAGCACGAAGTGACCCAGATGGTTTGTGCCGAATTGCGTCTCGAACCCGTCGGCCGTTTTGCCTTGCGGGCAGGCCATGACGCCGGCATTGCAGATCACCACATCGAACGGCTTGCCCGCTTTCACCAAGGCATCCGCGCAAGCACGCACGCTCTTCAGTGAGGCGAGGTCGAGTTCAACAAGTTCGAGGCTGCCGCCATGTGCCGCATCCTTGCGGACAATCTCGGTGGCGTTCTTCGCCTTGTTGAGATCGCGCGCCGCGCCCACGACGGTTGCACCATGCGCCGCCAATGTGCGCGCCGTCTCTACGCCGAGTCCTGCCGATGCACCGGTGACCAGCACGCGCTTGCCGGTGAGGTTCACGCCGTTCAGAACTTCGTCGGTTGTCGATTTTGCGCCGAAAGGGTTTGTCATGAATTCTCCAAAATATTTGATTATCAGATCAGGTTGACGCGATAGACTTTCGACGCCGTGCCGCTATAGAGCGCCGATTTGTCAGCGGACGAATGATCCTTCGTGATGCGTTTGAACGCATTCCAGAGGTTCACGTAGGTCGCGCCGAAGCGATCAACCGGGAAGTTGCTTTCGAACATGCCGCGATGGGCGCCGAACGCCTCGATGCAGGTTTCGATGTAAGGCTTCCACTCTTTCGCGAGCTGTTCGGACGAGGGTTGCGGCTCGTGCCAGCTCTTGCGCCAGCCGGCGAAGGGCATCGGCAAGCCGCCGAGCTTCACCACCACATTCTCGCATTTGGCGAGCGCGCGGATGTTCTTGCGCCACTCCTCGAAGCGCTCTTCGCGTTTGCCCTGATAACGCGCAATGCCGAGCGGCGTGCCGACATGATCGAGCACGATGGTCGTGTCGGGAAAGGCGCGGGCGAGATCGATCAGATCGGGAAGCTGCGGCTCCAGCAGCCATGCGTCGAACGACAGACCAAGCTTGTGCAGAACCTTGAAGCCTTCGCGGAACTTCCCATCGCGATAGAGCCCCGCGGGCACGCGGCCGGCGAGCGGCCCCAGCACCATTGGATCGTCATCATGCGACGCCGTTGCGCGGATGCCCCGGAAGCGGCCGTGCCCGGCCTCGATATGCGAACGCAGCGCATCTTCCACGACGCCCGCGTCCTGCTGCAGATCGACATGGCCGACAATTCCGGCACAGGCGCGCACGTCGCCATAGATTCCGCTGGCCGTCATCGCCGCAATACCGTTGACGAATTCGGTTTCGCCGACGCATTTGAGCGCATCCGGTCCGTCGGCGCGGTACATGGCGCCGCATTCCATATAGATCGTGCCGCGAATGTTGTGGCCGCTCTTCAGATCGGCGAGCAATTCATCCAGCAGATAGCGCGGCACTTCGCGGATGATGTCCATGAAACCGTGTTCGAGGGGTGGTAGATTCTTCAACACCTCCGTCGGCCGGTCCCACAGATGATGATGCGGATCGACAATCGGCAGATCGGGTTCGAGGATCGCTTCGGTCATTTTTACCTCGTTTGCCTTCGGGGTGCACCTCAGGATGACGTCATCCTGAGGCGCACCGCGAAGCGGTGCCTCGAAGGATTGAGTTCACGGCGTCAGGATCACGCGGCCTGTGACTTTTCCGGCGACGAGATCATTCAGCGCCTGGTTGGCTTGGTTGAGCGGGCGCTTCGTGTAGGGGATCGGATCGACCTTGCCGGCGCGCACCAGCTCCATCATCTCGCGCGTATCATCGAGCGAGCCGACCATCGAGCCGCCGATGGAGATGGTGCGGAAGGGGAACATCGGCAACGGCATCGCCATCGCGCCGCCGAACAGGCCCACGATGATGATCTTTCCGCCGCGCCGCACCGATTGGCTCGCGAACGCGAATGTTTTTTCCGAGCCGACGAAATCTACCACCGCATACGCGCCGCCGCCGGTGTCGGCCATCAGGCGCTTGGCCTCGCCGTCGACTTTGGTGTTGTAGGTGGCAGACGCGCCTGCTTTTTTCGCGGCTTCGAGGCGACCGTCATCGATGTCGGCCGCGAGCGGGCCTTTGCCGAACATCGCCTTGGCGAATTGCACGCCCATCATGCCGACACCGCCGACACCCAGCACCAGAACCTGATCCTTGGGCCCGAGCGTTCCGACTTTCTTCATCGCCGCATATGCGGTGACGCCGGAACACATATAG
>DASXFK010000129.1:0-8453 GCA_036489635.1 Rhizomicrobium sp.
CTGCGATCAGGTGATCGTGATCGAACCTGCGACGAATGGCGCGGACGCATTCATGCGCATCTACAACTGCGACGGCGGCGAAGTGGAAAGCTGTGGCAATGCTGCACGCTGCGTGGCGCGCCTGCTGATGGACGAACGCCACGCCGATCGCATTTGTCTCGACACCGAAGGCGGCGCGCTCGCCTGCACGGCCTCCGGCGATCAGATCACGGTCGACATGGGCGTTCCCAAATTTGGCTGGCGCGACATTCCGCTGGCACGCGAAGCCGACACACGCAATTTCTCCCTGGAAAGCTTCGAGGAGCCGGAAACGCAAGCGGTGAGCGCGGTGAATGTCGGCAATCCGCATTGTGTGCTGTTTGTCGATAGCGCGGACGATGCGCCTGTCTATGGCCTCGGTCGCAAGATCGAGCACCATCCGCTGTTTCCCAGGCGCACCAATGTCGAGTTTGTCAGCGTGCTGGCGCCGGGCCGGTTGCGCATGCGGGTGTGGGAACGCGGCGCGGGCGTCACGCTTGCCTGCGGCACGGGGGCTTGCGCCACGATTGCGGCTGCGCAACGCCGCGGGCTCTGCGGCGAGGTCTGCGACGTGGTGCTCGATGGCGGCACGCTGCATATGGAATGGGCCGGCGAGGGCAAACCCATCTTCATGACGGGACCGACGGCGCTGTCCTATCGCGGCGAGCTCGATCTGAAATGAGCCGGATCGTCACGTTCGGCTGCCGGCTCAACGCCTATGAGAGCGAAGCCATCCGCGCGCGCACCGCGGGCCTCGACAACGCCATCGTCTTCAACACTTGCGCCGTGACGGGCGAGGCCGTGCGCCAGTCGCGCCAGGCCATCCGCAAGGCGCGGCGGGAAAATCCCGCGGCCAAAATCATCGTCACCGGCTGTGCCGCGCAGACCGAGCCCGGCACTTACGCGGCGATGAGCGAAGTCGATCTCGTGCTCGGCAATGCCGAGAAGCTGGATGCTCGAAACTATTTCATCAACGAGCGCGTGCGCGTGAATGACATCATGTCGGTGCGCGAGACCGCCTCGCAGATGGTGGACAGCTTCGACGGCCGCGCCCGCGCCTTCCTGCAGGTGCAGAACGGCTGCGATCATCGCTGCACCTTCTGCATCATCCCTTACGGTCGCGGAAATTCGCGCAGCGTCGGCGTCGGCGAAGTCATAGCCGAAGCGCGGCGGCTGGTGGAGGCGGGCTTTCCGGAAGTCGTGCTCACCGGCGTCGATCTCACCTCCTACGGCCACGATCTTCCCGGCGAACCGTCGCTGGGCGCGCTGGTCCGCAAGATCCTGAAAATGGTGCCGCAGTTGAAGCGCTTGCGGCTTTCTTCCATCGACTCCATCGAAGCCGACGACGAACTGATGCGCGCCATCGCGGAGGAAGAGCGGCTGATGCCGCATTTGCATCTCTCCGCGCAGGCGGGCGACGACATGATCCTCAAACGCATGAAGCGCCGCCATTCCCGTGCCGATACCGTCGCGTTCTGCGAGCAGGTTCGCGCGCTCCGCCCCGATGCGGCGTTCGGCGCCGATCTGATCGCCGGCTTTCCGACCGAAACCGACGCCATGTTCCACAATACGCGCGCGCTGATTGCCGACGCCGGGCTTTCCTATCTGCACATCTTCCCGTTCAGCCCGCGCGCCGGCACGCCGGCCGCGCGGATGCCGCAGGTGGACCGCCACGTCGTGAAAGAGCGCGCCGCCGTTCTGCGCGCCGAGGGCGGCAAGGCGCTGGCCCGGTATCTGGGCGGGCTGGTCGGCACAGAACAGACGCTGCTGGTCGAGACGAATGGCGTGGGACGCACCCCCAGCTTCGCCGTTGCGCAGTTTTCGGGCAGCGCCGAGCCCGCCTCATTTATGCGCACGCGCGTTACCGCTGCGACATCCACCCATCTGGTCGCGGAACGCATACAATGAGGCAATTCGGAGAAGCGCCGCCCCCGCCGAGTTTCTTCGAGCGGCTGAAGCAAGGCCTTTCCCGCTCCACCGGCGGCCTGACCGACAGCGTCGCGGGCATCTTCACCAACCGCAAGCTCGATGCCGAAACGATTGGCGAGTTTGAAGAGGCGCTGATCCGCGCCGATCTGGGCGCCAACCTCGCCCAGCGCATTTCCGGCGACATCGCCGAAGGCCGTTTCGACAGTCTCATCAGCGTCGCGGAAATTCGTGCGCTGCTGTCGGCTGAAGTGCTGAAAGTGCTGAAGGCAGTCGAGAAGCCGCTGGAGATCGACCGCAGCAAGAAGCCTTTCGTCATTCTGGTCGCGGGCGTGAACGGCACGGGCAAGACCACCACCATCGGCAAGCTCGCCAAGCGAATGACCGATGGCGGCTATAAAGTCGTCATGGCGGCGGGCGATACGTTCCGAGCCGCCGCTATCGAGCAGCTCCAGGTCTGGGGCGCTCGCACGGGCGCCGAAGTGGTCACGAGCGTGGCCGGGGGCGACGCGGCGGGGCTGGCGTTCGATGCGCTCAGCCGTGCCCGCGAGACCGGCGCGGACGTGCTGCTGATCGACACCGCAGGCCGCCTGCAGAACAAAGCGGGCCTCATGGGCGAGCTAGAGAAGATTGTCCGCGTCATCCGCAAGCAGGACCCCACCGCGCCCCATGCGAGCCTGCTGGTCCTCGATGCCACCACCGGCCAGAACGCCATCAATCAGGTCGAGGTCTTCAAGAATACCGTGCCGCTGACGGGACTTGTGATGACCAAGCTCGACGGCACCGCCAAGGGCGGCATCCTCGTGGCGCTGGCGGATAAATTCCATCTTCCGGTGCATTTCATCGGCGTGGGCGAGGCCGCGGAGGATCTGCAGAGCTTCGACGCGCAAGCCTTCGCCGCAACCCTGACTGGAGCGTCATGACCGCCCCTTCCAAACCATCCATGCTGCTGAAATTCGCCCTCGATCTGGGGCCGCTGATCATCTTTTTCGGCGTGTTCGAGAAGTTCGGCATTTACGCGGCGACCGGCGCGTTCATGGTCGCGGTCATCGCCGCGCTGGCCTTCGGCTACATCCGCGAGCGGAAGCTGTCGCCAATCCCACTGTTCACGGCCGTGCTTGTCATCGTATTCGGCGGCCTCACGATTTATCTGCACAACGACACCTTCATCAAGGTGAAGCTTACCGTGCTTTACGGGATATTCGGCGCGGTGCTGTTGGGCGGGCTGTGGTTCAATCACCTCTTCATCAAATATATTTTCGCCGAGACGTTCGATCTGACGGAAAGAGGGTGGCGCACCCTCACCGTGCGCTGGGGCGTATTTTTCTTCGCGCTCGCGGGCCTGAACGAATTTGTCTGGCGGCATTATCCGACAGCGACCTGGGTTCTGTTCAAGGTCTGGGTTGTGACGCCGTTGATTTTCCTGTTCGCGCTGGCGCAGACCCCGCTGGTGCTGAAGCATCAGGTCGAGGAAAACAAAACAGGCGCCGATAGTTAACGCGCCAAAGCTGGATTCGTGAAAGGCACGAAACCAGCGCGGCCTTTGGTTTCAGCGTAGTGGTCAAGCGCCCATTTCACGCTCGGAAACGCAAGCTGGTCCCACGGAATATCGATCCAGGCAAAGAGCTTCACGTCGAGACTTTCGGGCCCTGCGGAAAAGCTTGGCGCGGCCAGCGAGGCGCGATACATAAGCTGCACTTGGCTGATATGCGTCATCGCATAGACCGCAAGCAACGCATCGATTTCAATTTCGGCACAGGCTTCTTCGCGCGCTTCGCGTTTGGCGCCGGCTTCGGGCGATTCATGTTCCTCGAGATAGCCGGCCGGCAGCGTCCAGTAATTTTTTCGTGGTTCGATGGCGCGGCGGCACAACAGGATGCGGTCCTGGAACTCCACCACCGATCCGACGACGATTTTCGGATTGGAATAGGCAATATGCCCACACTGCCCGCAGACATAGCGCTCGCTGGTATCGCCTTCCGGGATGCGCCGCACAAAATGCGGTCCGGGCGCAGGCAAAATAGAATTTTCTGTCTGAGGCATTCGCTACCTCATTGAAATTCGCAAAGAGTTGTCGCTATTAGCACCCATGCGCGCCATGGCCGCAACGATCTTTTTCACGAAGCTGTTGTCATCCGCGTTCGCTTAAAGTTAAATCGGGCTGTTGGGGACTTTGTCGCGCATATCCGGTAGCCCGGCGTCATTCGGGATCGCGTTCAGCCGGATTGCTCGAACAAGATTTTTCGCCTTCCTGCTAGAACAAAAAAATCCGGGGTGCTTTTCATGACGTTCAAGGGACCGCGAAAAGGCAACGGCAGTTTTGAACTTGCCGTCGCGCCGTCCCATCTCTTGCGTCGCTGCTATCAATATCACGGCGATCTTTTTCAACGCGAAACCGGCGCGCGCGATCTGACCAAGCAGCAGTTCACGTTGCTCTCCGCACTCGAACATCATGACGGCGCGAGCCAGACCGAACTCGTCGAGATCACCGGCATCGATCGCTCGACGCTGGCGGAAATGATCAAGCGCATGCGCGACCGAGGCCTGGTGATGCGTGAGCGCACCGAGGACGATCAGCGCGCCAACGCTGTCGCGCTCACCTTCGCCGGGCGCAAAGCGGTGAAGGCCGTGCGTGCCGCGGCCGAGAAGGCCGATCGCGGCCTGCTCGATCCGCTTCCGGCCGGCGAAAGAGGCCGTTTCCTGCGGTTTTTGGGCATTATCGCGGCTGCCGCGGATACCAGCGGCCACAGCAACGGATCGCCCCGCCGCAAGCCTCGCGGCAAGAGAACCTAAACCCGGATATCGACCTGAGACCCAGGCCGCTGGAATCCGTTCTGCGAGGGCGGCGCCGCGGGCTTTTGCGTGGACGCGAAGTCCAGCGGCTCGAATGCTTGCGCCGCAGGCGGGCGCGTCGCGGGCTTGGGCGCGAACGCCTGCTGGGCGGCCTGAAGAAGATTGTTGGCGCTGATCTGCATCGCGCGGCAAGAATTTCAGAAAATGGTTTGCAAGAGATGAAGATCAGCCGTCGTGGCGGGCGCGTTCGATGGCCGGCAGAACGATGTTGGTGAGGGCATCGCCGACCAAGGGTCCGGCATAGCGCAGCCGAACCACGCCGCGGCCATCGACCACGAAAGTCTCCGGCACGCCGTAGACGCCCCAATCGATCCCGCCGTGGCCGTCCGCGTCCAGATCGATGCGGCTGTAAGGGTCTCCGAACTGCGACAGAAACGCCCGCGCATTCTTCGCGTTGTCCATCGTCACCATACCGTAGAGCGCGATGCCCTTCATGCCCTTGATGACGGCAAGCCCCGGCGCTTCGACCCGGCAGGGCACACACCACGACGCGAACACGTTCAGCACCGTCACTTGGCCCTTGGCGAAATCGGCGGGAACAAAGCCCTGCGCACCGGGGAGCGCCGGAAGCACGTCGCGCGGAACAGGCTTGTTCACCACCATGGACGGCAGCTCGTCCGGTGGCGGCCCGATCAGGCTGCGGAACAGCACGAACGCCAGCACGGCAAAGGCAAGCACCGGAACGATGTAGAGAAGCCGCTTCACGGCTTCTCCAGCCGCGCAAGCTGTGCCTTGGCGCGGGAATAGGCGCGCAGCGTAAGAACGATGGCCGCGCCGATGCCGATGACGCTCGCGGCGTAGGCCGGCCACACGAATTCGGCATAGCCCAAATGCAGCAGATGGCTCATGGCGCGCCTTGCATCATCAAGGTGCGCGCGCGGCGTTCCAGGATCTCGGTGCGCATGCGCACCATCCAAAGCGTGAAGAACAGAAGCGTGTAGCCCAGCCCCATCAA
This sequence comes from Rhizomicrobium sp., assembly GCA_036489635.1. Taxonomy (GTDB): domain Bacteria; phylum Pseudomonadota; class Alphaproteobacteria; order Micropepsales; family Micropepsaceae; genus Rhizomicrobium. Next base: position 5,753 of record DASXFK010000129.1, read on the forward strand.
GCCGAGCGGCCACAGGAATACGCCCGCGATCAAAGGGCCGCCGGCGCGGATGATGCTTTCGCCCTGATGCAGGGTCGGCCACCATTCGACGGAGAATTCGATGATCGGAAGGTTGACCACGCCCACCAGCGCCAGGATCGCACCGGCCCGCGCGGAGCGGGCCTCGTCCTCGATGGCATTGCGCAGCGCAATATAGCCGAGATAGAGAAACAGCAGGATGAGGAACGAGGTCAGACGCGCGTCCCACACCCAGTAAGTGCCCCACATCGGCCGTCCCCACAGCGATCCGGTGATAAGGGCAAGCGCCGTGAACAGCGCCCCCAAGGGCGCGGCGGTCCTGGCTGCGACATCGGCGAGGGGATGGCGGCTGACCAGCGCGAAAATCGAGGCCAGCGCCAGCAATCCGTACGCCATCATCGCTGTCCACGCCGCCGGGACATGGATGAACATGATCTTGACGGTGTCGCCCTGCTGGTAATCCGGCGGGGCCGCGAAACCCAGAAACAGTCCCACGGCCAGCAATGCGATGGTTACGCCCGCCAGCCACGGCAGCACGGCGCCGCTGACATCCAGGAAGCGTTTGGGATTGGCGAATTCGACGATCGAGACCATCGTGTGCCCTCTAGTCGCTCGTACCGCGATCAACAAGCATAAGTCTCATCCTGCGAGATTGAGCCGCACAGCGGCGGCCGCGGCAAAGGGCGAAAGCAGCACCGCCGCGATCGAAAACGCTGCCAAGAACCACAGCGCGCCGTTTGAAAGCCCGTTGAGCGCGGCCAGAACCGCGCCCGCGCCGAAGATGACCACCGGCACAAGAAGCGGCAGCACGATCAACGGCAGGATCAAGCCGCCGCGCCTGACCGCCAGCGTCAGAGCCGCGCCGATGGCGCCGATGGCGCTCACCGCTGGGGTGCCGATCAGCAATGAAATCACCAGGGCGGGATAGGCGCGTTCGGGCATGTCGTAGAGCAGCGCCAGCAATGGGGAGAGGATGGTCAGCGGCAACCCGGTGGTGAGCCAGTGCGCGGCGATCTTCGCGGCTGCAGTCGCCTCCAGCGAGAGCGGCGAGAGCGCGATGACATCGAGGCTTCCGTCCTCGAAGTCCGCCTGGAACAGCCGGTCGAGCGAAATCAGCGCCGCGAGAATTGCGGCCACCCACAACATGCCACCGGCAATCTGTGCGAGCAGCTTGAGATCCGGACCGACGCCGAACGGCACCAGCGTTGCGACCATCGCGAAGAATGCGAGCGCCAGCACGGCGCTTCCGCCCGCCCGCGTGGCGAGCCTGATGTCGCGAAGCAGCAGCGCGGTCATGCGAGCACCAGCCTTGCGCAATCGACATCGAGCGGTTCATGCGTCGCTGCGATCGCCATGCCGCCACTGGCGCAATGCCGCTCGATCAGATCGCGCAGCAATGCTTTGCCCTGTGTGTCGAGTGCGGAGAGCGGTTCGTCCAGCAGCCACAATGGCCGCGCGCTGATCTTGAGCCGCGCCAGCGCCAGGCGTTTCTTTTGCCCCGCGGAGAGATAGCGGCAGGGCAACTCCGCCGCGCGCGCAAGCCCCACAGAATCCAGCGCGGCACTGGCATCCGCGACGACGCCGTAGAGATTGGCAAAGAAGCGCAGCGTCTCTACCGGCGTCATCTGCGGCTTGACGCCGTCCTGATGGCCGAGCCAGCCGATGTGCTTGCCGCGCTCTTCGCCGTCGGCGATGTCAGTGCCATCACGAGCCAGCACAATCGAACCGGCTTGCGGCGCAAGAAACCCCGCGATCATCCGCAGCAGCGATGTCTTCCCCGATCCGTTCGCGCCTTCGATCGTCAGCGCCTCGCCGGCGCGCACGCGAAAGCTCACATCGCGGAACACGACCCGTCCGCCGCGAACGCAAGTGAGGCACGATGCTTCAATGGATTGCAGGTTGACTACTTCCCCAAAATGTCATGGCCCGATTTAATCGGGCCACCCAGCAGGGATGCGTCTGCATCCTGAAAGACTCTTTCTCGCGCGCAGACGCGCGCTTGCTGGGTGGCCCGGTCAAGTCGGGCCATGACAATGTCGTTTGCCGGTTTCAATACATATGCTGGCCGCCGTTGATCGACAAAGTCGATCCCGTCACGAAGCCGCCGTCGTCGGAGACCAGGAACAGCACGCCGCGGGCGATCTCGCTGGCGTTGCCCAGCCGCCCCACCGGAATTCGCGCCACGATCTTCTCCAGCACGTTGGGCGGCACTGCGGCGACCATGTCGGTGTCGATGTAGCCCGGCGCGATTGCGTTCACGGTGATGCCTTTGGAAGCGCCTTCCTGCGCCAGCGCCTTGGTGAAACCGTGGATGCCCGATTTCGCCGCGGCGTAGTTCACCTGGCCATATTGCCCCGCTTGGCCGTTAATCGAACCGATGTTCACCACGCGCCCGAAGCTGCGCTCCAGCATGCCTTCCCACGCCGCCTTGCACATGTTGAAGCAGCCGCCGAGATTGGTATCGACCACTTCATCCCAGCCCGCGCGCGCCATGCGCTTCATGGTGCCGTCACGCGTGATGCCGGCATTGTTGACGACGATCTCGACAGGCCCCAGCTCGGCCGCGATCTTGGCCATCCCCGCCGCGCATTCCTCGAAGTTCGCCACGTTCCATTTGTAGGTGGCGATGCCATGCTTTTCGCTGAACGCCTTGGCGCGCTCGTCGTTGCCCATGTAGTTCGCG
>DASXFK010000142.1:0-16881 GCA_036489635.1 Rhizomicrobium sp.
GCGCTTGGAGCCTTCGCGAACGATCGCGCGCGCCAGAACGGTTGCCGTCGTCGTGCCGTCGCCGGCCGCGTCGTTGGTCTTGGAGGCCACTTCGCGCACCATCTGGGCGCCCATGTTCTCGAACTTGTCGCCGAGTTCGATCTCCTTCGCCACCGTCACGCCGTCCTTGGTCGTGCGCGGGGCGCCGAAGCTCTTCTCGATGACGACGTTGCGGCCCTTGGGGCCCAGCGTCACTTGCACTGCATCGGCGAGAATATCGACGCCGCGCAGAAGCTTCTCGCGCGCGTCGGCGCCGAATTTTACGTCTTTGGCTGCCATGTTCTTTGTCTCCTAAAACTGATTTTCGAATTTGGGTGAGTAGTGAGTAGTGCTGAGTGAGTAGCCAAGCGCAGGTGCGCTATTTCCTGCTCACTATTCGCTATTCACTAAGCAGCCTTCTTTTTCGCGGTGGGGCGGCCTTCGAGAACGCCCATGATGTCGGACTCCTTCATGATCAGGAGCTCCTCGCCATCGACCTTCACTTCAGTGCCGGACCATTTGCCGAACAGCACGAAATCGCCGGCCTTCACTTCGGTCGGGACGCGCTTGCCGTTATCGTCCAGGGCCCCGGGGCCGACGGCAATGATCTCGCCTTCCTGCGGCTTCTCCTGGACGGTGTCCGGGATGATGATGCCGCCAGGGGTTTTCTGGTCTTCCTTGACGCGGCGGACGACCACGCGGTCGCCGAGCGGACGAAATTTCATTGGGGATGTCTCCTAGAAATCTTTGGTTTTCCAACGGGTTGGATGAACCTTGCAGCACTCCCATCGGATGAGTGCCAACAGGCTGCCCGGGAGATAATGCGGCCCACTCGGGCCGTCAAGTGAGGGACGGGCAGGAAAAGCCGGTGGCGGGAGGATTTCCGGCTGCGTTTGCGGTGGTCCGGAAATTCGGCTTCCCGGGAACGCGCGGGTGAAAATCCGACGCGCTATTTCGCCAGCGCGCGGCAGTAGCGATAGGCGTTGAGCAGGATTTGCCGCACATCCTTGTTCTTCTTGCTCAGCCCCAAGGACCAGCCGAACGTTCCCAAATGCAGCACATGGCCGTGGCGGACTTGTGCTTCGACAACGACGCCAACTTTGCGCGCGCGCGAGCTGCCCCGATAGCCGCGAATGACAATTCCCGTTGCCAGAATTTTCGGCGCGATGCGATTGCGCCCGTAGCGCTTGCGCCAAAGCTTGCCATCCTTGCGGATCGGAATGCCGTCGATCTCGCGATACATGATCGGCACGTCGCCGCCGAACGCATGGTCTTTATCGAGCGCGACGCCATTAAACAGCGGGTGTTCGGGCGCGATGACGGTCATGGCGCGCGAGGCGGCGATTTGCGCCGGCGTCAGATTTGCCACGCGTTTGGCAAGCCGCGGCATCTTCTGCGCGACGTCTATCGGATAGCCACCGAAGCGGAACGACGACACGAAGGTGGTCTCCTCGGGCAGATGATTGTGCGCCCACAATCCTTCCTGCCCATTCTTCTTGCGAACGGTGACGTTCGAGCCATCCACCTCGACGCGCCACCAGCAGACGTTGCCCGCCGCAACCAGCACGACGCCGCGCGCATCGAGGTAACGGTCGATGCGGTCGCGCATGGCTTGCGACCAATATTCGTCGTGCGTCAGCAACGCCAGGACCGGCGCCTTTCCCGAGGGCAGGCGGCCGAAATGCAGATCGGAGGAATCGATGCAGGCCCAGCGGATGCGCTCCTGTTCGAAGGTCTGCAGAAACGGAATTGCCGCGTCGACGAAGTTGTCGCGCTTTTTCGAGAGCGGCCGGTGAAGCGATATGCTGAGTTCCGGTCCCTTGGTGTTGTTGTAGAACGATCCGCCTCCGACACGGTTGTAGGCTTGCCAAGTGAACGTCGGCAGCACGCAAACGATGTCGTAGCCGGCAAGCGCGCGCGGTTTGAGATTGAAATAGATTTCTTTCGAGACATGCGCCGTGCTGTCGGTCACGACACATTCATGTAGCCCCGGTGCCAACGCAGCGGTGTCGATCGCAATCAGGCAGTCATAGCCCGCGCCTTCGTCCTTGAAGCTCGCGGGTTGCTGCTCGAAGATTTGCGTGCGCGCAGCCGGCCTGACGGTTGCGACGAACTTGCCGGTCACGACATTCCTGATCTTTATCCGCGATACATGGATCGGTCCGCGCGCCTTGTGTCCGTGGCCGCGCAGATCGCGCGATGGCTTGCGCGCGATGCGCACGTGCACCGGCTCGCCCACGAACACCGAGAATGTTTGCGCGTAGCCATTCAGCGCGGGAAGAGTGGCGTAGGCGCGATCGGCGGAGTCCTGGTCGATCGGATCGGCGATCTCAGGCACGGGTCGCTCGCAAATGTTGAAAATCGGAACGCCGATTGAAACGGATGTTATTGTTAGCGGCCCCAAATCGCACTGGCAACGCGCGAATCGGGCAAAGGATGCTTGCATTTTGAATTTTCATCGCGTTATACGCCTTGCGCGGATGCCGCTAGGCATCGCGCGATTGCCGCCATCAGCCTCCAATGCGCACTAGCGCCGGCATGCGGCTCATAAAAACGAAACAATAAAGCCGCCGGAGAAAAATGCTTTATCCAACGTCTGCTCGCACGCGCGAATGCGTGAGTTCCTGGGGGATTGTTGCGCGTTTCATGCTGCTCGGCGTCCTTTGCGCGCTGACCCTGTGCGCCTTTCAGTTCGCAGAACTGCCCGGCACACACGTACCTGTTCCTGCGCATATCTCCATGCCGCGCTTTTTCCTGATCCCTGCGCCTGCGGAGCCGCCGCCGCCAAAACCGTCTGTGTTTGACGAAGAACAGTCCATGAGCTCCAAGCATCTCATCGACCGCTGGCAACCCTTCATTGCCGCGGCCTCGAAGAAATTCCATGTGCCGCAGAGCTGGATCCGCGCCGTCATGCGCCAGGAGAGCGGCGGCCGCACCATGATGAGCGAGCATCGTCCGATCACATCGGCAGCGGGCGCGGTCGGCATGATGCAGGTGATGCCGCAGACTTACGCCGAGATGCGCGGCACCTATCATCTGGGCAACGATCCTTACGATCCGCACGACAACATCATCGCCGGCACTGCCTATCTGCGCTGGTTGCATGGCAAGTATGGCTTTCCCAACATGTTCGCCGCCTACAACGACGGGCCGGGCAATTTCGACCGCTATCTGGCGGGCAAACGCCAGATGCCGCTGGAGACTGTGAACTATCTCTCCGATCTTTCCGCAGCGCTCGCACCGGGGAAGTCCGCGTTCCGGCGCTCCCGCCCGGCCTGATGCTTGTGCCCGAGCGTGGGCGCCGCTAGAGCGGGTGCGAACGCCATTCAGGGCCGCGATGTCTTCCAATATTCAAGCGGGTTATCGCCCGCTCGCCTTCAACATGGGCTTTCTCGAACATTCCGGACCGCTTTACGGCAAGTGGGATGGCGAGCGTCTGCTGCTGGGTTTTCGCGTCGAGATGCGCCACTGCAACCCGGGGCAGGTGGCGCATGGCGGCATGATGGCGACGTTCGCCGACATGCTTCTGCCGATGGCCGCGCGGTTTCAGAGCAAGCAGGATATGGGCTTCATGCCCACGATCAATCTGACTTGCGATTATCTGGCGCCGGCGAAGCTTGGCTCATGGGTCGAAGGCCGTGCCGAGCCGGTGCGTATCACCAACGGTCTCATCTTCGCGCAAGGCACCGCAACGTCGGACGGCGAGCCATGTCTGCGCGCGAACGGCATCTTCAAGCGCATGTCTGCCAGCGGCAGCGGATTTTCGCTCGACGCGCTGTTCCTCAAAAGTTGATTGCAAAGCCGGCTACCGGGGACCGAGATCCTTCATCAGATGCTGCTCGAGTTCGCCGAGCGGCAGCTTGGTGAGATCTTTGGGGATCTCGTGGAGCGTCGCGCGCTTCAGCTTTTCCGGCGCGAGCTTGCGGAATTCGCCCAGCGCGCGCTCCTGGCCGACAACGATCAGGTTCTTGAACTCGTTCCTGTCGAGGCCGAGCGAGAGTTCTTTCACCAATGCGCGGATGAAATCGTGCTTCTCCAGTTTGCGCGGGTCGTTCTCGGATTCGTAAGCGTGCCGCTCACCGCCATGCGCGGAGCCGCCGCGTCCGGGCCGGTCGGCTTCGATGTCGCGCCGGTCATGATGCAAGCGCTCATTGGCTTCCGCCAAGGTCTGCTCCAGATGCCCGTCACGATGCGGACGGAAGAATCGCGCCACGGCGCTGTCGAAAACCAGAACCAGCGTATCGTTGTCGGTGGGCATCATTTCGGGCGTCTCCTTGGCGGGCGGCCATTCGTGAACGCATCAAGCCGGGATTTGTGTCGGATTCGGCCGGTTCTTCGTCCTTCGAGAAAAATCGGGTTGAACGCGATGCGCGTCCATCCGATATAATCGGCTCGGTCCTTGGGCAAAGACACACGTGCGCAATTCCTCCTCGGCGGCGATCAATCTGCTGTTCCTCGCGCTCGTCGCGGGCGCGGCTGCGCTCGTCTTTGGCGGCGCCGTGTTGCTGCCGTGGAGCGTCGGCGGGGCGATCGCCCTTGTCGCGCTCGCCGCCCTGACGGCGCCGCTGCATTGGGGCCTGCTGCACGAAGCCATCCACGGCAAGCTGTTCGCAAACGAAGCCGCAAACCGCATCGCGGGCCGCGCGCTGGGCGTTTTCCTCCTGTTCAATTTCGATGTGATGCGGTTCGCGCATCTCTATCACCACCGTGAGAACCGTCACTCGCGCGACCGGCCGGAAGACATCGGCGAGGGCGGCTCGCGGTTGCGCGCGGCGCCCGCGTTTTTCTTCACCCTGCTCGGCGGACAGGAGCTTGGCGCGATGGCGGCGCCGCTGGCCGTATTGCCGCCGCTGTCGGTGACGCGCTGGGCGATGGACAAACTGTTCTGCGATCCCGACTCCGCGAAATTGAAAGCCGCGATGGCGCGCGTGTTCACCGATCCGGAGCGGCGCGCACGCATCCGCATCGACTTTGTATTCGCCATCGCCTTCGCCGCATTGGCGCTCTGGCTGTGGGGCGCACATTGGTATGTATTCGCGGCCTGCGTCGCGGTGCGCTTCGTGGTGTTGTCGCTGCTCGACAACGCGCCGCATTATGGCACCGCGCTCGATTCCGGCCTCGAAGCCAAGAACACCACGCTGCATCCTTCGCTGCGTTGGCTGGTGCTGAACTCGAACTTCCACGGCGTTCACCATCGTTTGCCGCATATCGGCTGGCGCGAGCTGCCGGCGAATTTCACGGCGTTGCAGGGCCGCTATACCGAGAGCTGGCTCGGAATGGTCTTGCGCCAATTCCGCGGGCCGATGCATGTTCCCGCCCATGACCGAAACGCCGCCGCCACAACCGACGCCTGAGGAAGACCCACACGCGCGCTGGAAGTTTATTCGCGACGTGGGCGTCTTCGAGCTCAAGCTGTTCATCAACAACGTGCACAATTTCTTTCAGGTGCCGCTGACGCTCGCCGTCGCTGCGTTCGATCTCATCTTCAAGGGCAATTATCACGGCGAGCGTTTCTACAAGCTGGTGGAACACGGCCGCACCATTGACGATGCCATCGACATCTACAGCGTCATCGCGCATCGCGAGAAACCGTTGAACACCGATTACACGGTGGATGCGCTGGTCGCGCGGCTGGAAAACGTGATCGTGCGCGAATACGAGAAGGGCGGCACGGCCCAGAATGTCCGCAGCGCACTCGATCGCGCGCTGGACCACGTTCAGGACCATACCGGCAAAGGCGCTGAAACCGTGGGGCAGGCCGTGCGCCTCATCACCAGCACGATTCGGCCGCCGGGCAAGTCTCCGGAAAACAATGCTAAAACGGACGATTAGCGGGCAATTGGAATCGCCTATAAATGCCCTGTTTGCCGGCCTGTTCGCCGCGCAAGCTCAAGCGGTTCATTTCGGGGCTGTCTTGACCAAGCAGACGCAACGGGCAAATGCCGGAACCGGTGATTTCTGCAATCTGAAGAGCGGCCACGAAGACTGCAGCTTCGTTTTGATGCAGGCCTACAAATGCGAGTTCGGTAGCTGCACGAACGGCCATCTCGCGCCGCAGGACGGCACGATCGACAAGATAAGCCTGAAGGCGTGCGCGCCCGGATCATCCTTCGTTCTGCAGATCGCCACCGCAGACGCGACGGCGAAGACCGCGAAAGTCATCGGCTCCGGTCCGGTCATCAACTACAAGGGCGATCCGAACCACTGCAGCAACCACGACTCCAAGATTGAAAGTTTCGTCGTAAACGTGCCGATACAAAAGGGCGATTACCTCGCCATCGACGCGGAGAAGGTCGGCTTCGTCAACTGCAGCGGCGGTGGCGAAAACATGTCGTTTGCGATGCCCGCATCCGGCTGTGTAACGGACCACTCGAATACGGTGCCGGTTCCTTGCTCTTTTTCCAGCAAGCCGATGAGCCCCGCAGCATCGAAACGGACGGCGTGCTCGAAAGCGTAGAAATCCTTTGCCAGAAACCCGCGCGCGACCTTCGCATCGCGGGCCGCAAACGCCTCGAACAGGGCTCGCACGGTCTGTACTACGCCATCTTGCTCCGGCGTCATCTTGCCGAAAATCCTTCCAGCGCGTTCGCGGTGATGTCGGCCAGCGCGTCGAGATTATAGCCGCCTTCGAAGACGAACAGCGTTGGCTTGCCGAATGCGGCGATGCGTTCGCCCATGCGCCGGTAATCTTCGCTGCGCAGCTTGAACTTGCTGATCGGGTCGTTCTCGAACGTATCGAGGCCCAGCGATACCAGCAGCACATCCGCGCCAAATTTCGTTGCGCGCGCAAGAGCCGCGTCGAGCGCCTGCGAATACGCCTCCCAATCGGTGAACATAGGCAGCGGATAATTGATGTTCGCGTCTTCGCCGGCGCCTTCGCCGCGCTCGTCGGCGAAACCGAGGAAGTGCGGATAAGCGAAACTCGGATCGGCGTGGATGGAAGCGAACAGCACGTCGGGGCGGCGGTAGAAGATCGCCTGCGTGCCGTTGCCGTGATGATAATCGACATCGAGGATCGCTGGCCGCATGCCCTGGTCGAGCAACCATTGCGCCGCGATGGCGGCGTTGTTGAGGTAACAATAGCCGCCGAACAGATCGCCGGACGCGTGATGGCCCGGCGGACGCGCCAGCGCGAAGGCCGCGCGCTCGCCGTTGCGGATGGCCTGCGCCGCCGAGAGCGTGGTGTTCACGCCCGCCCGCGCTGCATCCCATGTGCCGCGCAGGATCGGCGTCGCCGTATCGAAGCACCATGAGCCCAGCGCGGACTCGATATCGCCGTTGCGACGGTCCTTCAGTCCGCGCCCCGGCCACGCCGATGGAATAGCCTGCTCGACATCCGGCCAGTGTTTGCGCCAGCGCTCGTGCGCGCCGGCAAGGAAATGCACCAGCGCGCCGTCATGCACGGCGAGGATCGGCTCGCTGCCGAATTCGCTTGGCGCCACGATGGGCCCGAGCTTGCGCCGCTCGATCTCCGCCTTCACCCGCTCGGCGCGCGCGGGCACCTCCACGGCTGGCGTGAGCCGTCCGCCCTCGAACTCTTCGCTGGGCGCGTGGTCGCGATGCGCCGGTGAATAAAATGTCTTCATGTCAGGCTTGTAGCATAATCGCGCCCGCCGCGATGGCCAGCGCTGCCAACCAGCGGCGTGTGGTCATTTTTTCGCCCAGGAAATGCATGGCGAGCGCGGTGCCGAACAGCACGCTGGTTTCGCGCATCGCGGCGATCTGCGCGGTGGCGCCGAAGCGATAGGCCAGCATCGCCGCGCCATAAGTCGTGATCGAGAGCAGGCCGACGACGATGCCGAGCTTCCATTGCCTGCGCGCTTCGATCACCACTTCGCGCCCGCGGATGCCAGGCGCGGTGACGAGCACACACAGCCCGTGCGCCACGAAAAACCACAGCACATAAGTGAAAGGCTGCGCGACGGAACGCACCCCTGTCGCGTCGATCAACGTGTAGCAGCCGATGGTGAGGCCCGTGCCCAGCGCGAAGATGAAACCCTTTTTTGCGCCTTCGGCCGCGCGATGCGAGATGCCGATGGCGATCACGCCGCCACAGACGAAGCCGATGCCGCAAAGCTGGATGAGCGGCGGATGCTCGTGCAACAGCAACATGGCGCCGATGGCGGTGAACAGCGGGCCGCTGCCGCGCGCCACGGGATAGACAGCGGAGAACGCCGCGCTCTCATAGGATTTCACCAGGAGCAATTCGTAAAGTGCGTGGACGAATGCCGTGCCGATCAGGCACCACAGTGCCAGCCCGTGCGGCAGCGGCACGAAGAACAGGGCGGGCGCCACGATGATGGCGGAAAACACGCCGATCAGCAGGCGAACGGCGTATTTGTTGTCGGCGCGCTTCGTCAGGATGTTGACGATGGCGTGGACGATGGCCGAAAGAAGGATCAGGGACAGCGCGATCACGGGCGCAAACCTTCGCGGGGAATTGCATGGCAACGCAAGCGTTGAATGTCGATCTGATCGGCGTGAAGGGCGGACGTGCAAGAATCGCAACGCCCGCGCTGGTGATCGATCTTGACGTTATGGAACGCAACATCGCGGCGATGGCGGCGCATGCCAAACAGAACGCCATCGCGCTGCGTCCGCACGCCAAGACGCACAAATGTTCGCAGATCGCCAAACGCCAGATCGCGGCGGGCGCCCTCGGCATCTGCTGCGCGAAATTGGGCGAGGCGGAAGCGCTGGCGGACGCCGGCATAGAGTCCATCCTGATCACCTCGCCGGTGGTGACCGATAGCGGCATCGCGCGGCTGATGGCATTGAACGCGCGCATCCGCGAACTCACGGTCGTTTGCGATAACCTTGCGATCGCGCAGAAGCTGGCCGATGCGGCGAGTGCAAAGCCCTTGCGCATTTTTGTCGACATGGATCCGGGGATGAGCCGTACCGGCATCCGTCCCGGCGTGGACGCGCTGGCGCTGGTCAAGTTCGTCGCGGAGTCGAACACGCTGAGTTTCGAGGGTCTGCAATGTTACGCCGGGCAGGCGCAGCACATCGAGCAGCCGAAGGATCGCCGCGATGCGTCGCTCGCCGTGATGAAAGATCTCGCAGCGTTTCGCAATGAGATCGTGAAGGCCGGCTATGCGCCCAGGATTCTTTCCGGCGGCGGCACCGGCACATTCGACATCGATCCGGCGGCGCATGCGCTGACCGAGCTGCAAGTCGGCTCCTACGTGTTCATGGACCGCCAGTACAATGACGTGTGGGAAAAGCCCGGCGAGCGGCCCCCGTTCGAGACGTCGCTGTTCGTTCAAACAACCGTGATTAGCGCCAACCGCGACGGACTCGCCACCACCGACGCCGGCTTCAAATCCTTCGCCACCGATGCGGACAAGCCGCTCATCGCAGCTGGCGCGCCGGCGGGAGCAAGTTATTTTTTCTTTGGCGACGAGCAGGGCGGCATCCTCTATGGCGGCGAGCCGAAGCTGAAAGTCGGCGACGTCATCGCCTGCGTGGTGCCGCATTGCGACCCCACCGTGAACCTCTATGACCGCTATCACTGCGTGCGCGGCGACACGCTGGAAGCCATCTGGGCGATCGAGGGGCGCGGCGGGTCCGCCTGACACGCCTCCTGCCTTAACTTTGGCCAAATTGGTTCAGCTACCGTTCACCACCGGGCTGCCACCCTGTGGAATGGAGAGGGAGTGAACAGATGGAGCAAGGCATGAATACGTTTCTCAAGACAGCGGCCGCAGGCGTCGCGATGGCGGGCGCCGCGTTGTTGACCACCGCGCCTGCGGATGCCGGCGTGCATATCGGAATTGGCGTCGGCGTTCCCGGCGTGCGCGTGGGAGTGGGCGTGCCGGTTTACGGCCCGGGCTATTACCCGCCAGGCCCGTGCGACGCATATACCACCTACTACAGCGGCGATTGCGGTTATTCCGTTTACAACGGTCCGATCTATCTCGACGGCGCCTATGTGAACGGCCCGCATTACTATCGCTGGTACAACGGCGCGCCGACCTTCTGGTATCGCGGCGGCTGGCACAATTGGAACGGCTGGCACGGCGCGCGCTTCAACTGGGATCACCACGAAGGCTATGGCTGGCGCGGCGGTCACTGGAACCGCAGCTGGGGCGGCCGGGTCAGGGTCCACGGAAATTGGCACGATCATGGCTGGCATCACTAAGTCGCATTGATATCGCAAGGCCCCGGAGAGAAATCTCCGGGGCCTTTGCTTTTTGGGCGTGCGCGCGTCTAACCTGCGCGCTTTCGAGGGAGACCTATTTTGCGTCAGCCGAACGATCTTTCCGCTTTCTGGCTTCCTTTCACACCAAACCGCGCGTTCAAAGAAAATCCGCGCATCCTGTCGCGCGCAGATGGCGTCTACTATTACGACGAGAGCGGGCGTGCGCTGCTCGATTCTTCCGCCGGATTGTGGTGCGTGAATGCGGGTCACGGGCGCAAGCAGATCGCAGACGCAATTTCGAAAGCCGCGCACGAGCTGGACTACGCGCCGAATTTCCAGTTCGCGCATCCTGCCGTGTTCACCTTGGCCCAGCGCATCGCGGCTCTGGCGCCCGACGGCCTCGAGCATGTTTTCTTCGTCAATTCGGGTTCGGAAGCGGCCGACACGGCGCTGAAGATCGCGCGCGCCTATTTCTACAAACTGGGGCAGGGCACGCGCTTTCGCCTCGTCGGACGCGACAAGGGCTATCACGGCGCGAATTTCGCGGGCATCTCGGTGGGAGGCATCGGCAACAATCGCAAGCCCTATGGCCCGCTGATCGCCGGCACTGACGATCATCTGCCGATGCCTTACGACGCCGCGACCATGCGCTTCACCAGGCGCGAGCCGGAAGGCGGAGCGAACTATGCCGATGCGCTGGAAAATCTCGTCGCGCTGCACGGCGCGGAAACGATCGCGGCTGTGATCGTCGAGCCTTTCGCCGGATCGGGCGGCGTGTACGCGTCGCCGAAGGACTATCTCAAACGCCTGCGCGCCTTATGCGACAAGCACGGCATCCTTCTCATCTTCGACGAAGTGATCACCGCGTTTGGCCGCATGGGCCATGCCTTCGCCGCCGAGCGCTATGGCGTGACACCGGACATCATCACCTTTGCCAAAGGCGTCAGCAATGGCGCGGTGCCGATGGGCGGCTGTGTCGTCTCCAAGAAGATCTACGACACGTTCATGGCCAATGATTCAAATGGCCCCGATCATCAGATCGAACTGTTCCACGGCATGACCTATTCCGGCCACCCTTTGGCATGTGCCGGCGCTCTGGCGACGCTCGATATCTATCGCGACGAGGGCCTGTTCGAGCGCGCACAGAAGCTGGAAGTGCTGCTGGAGGATGCGGTGCATTCGCTGAAGGGCGCGCCGTTGGTCGCCGACATCCGCAATGTCGGATTCGCAGCCGGAATCGAGTTGCAAGCCGATCCCAAGGCACCGGGCCGGCGCGGTTACGATGCCATGCGCATGGCGTTTGCCGACGAAAATCTCGTGATCCGTGTGGGCGGCGACACGATTGCGCTGTCTCCGCCGCTGATCGCCACCGAATCCGATATCGGCAAGATCGTGGATGGGATAAAACGGGTTCTGGGGCGCCTCAACTGAGGGGCGAATGATGCTTGCGCTGAAACGGCTGCTGCTGCTCATTTTCGTGCTGGCGATGCCGCCAATTCTGACGGCTCTCTTGTATTACGGCACCTTCGCTTTGCTTCGCGCCACAAATCGGGTAATCGACCCGCAAATTGTCCAGTACGCGGCGGTCGGAGAGTTCGCGATCTTCTTTTTCGTCGCCGTCCTGGAAGCGAGAAGCCGCTGGTCGGCGAAAGAAACTTAACGAGGATTTCATGCGCATCGGTGTTCCGAAGGAAATCAAAAATCACGAATACCGCGTCGGCATGACGCCGCCCGCCGTGCGCGAGCTGACCTCGCGTGGCCACGACGTATTCGTTGAGACCCACGCCGGCGCCGGCATCGGGCTTGAAGACGAAGCCTATACGCGCGTCGGCGCGAAGATCCTGCCGAACGCCGACGAAGTGTTCGCCACCGCCGACATGATCGTGAAGGTGAAAGAGCCGCAGGCGGTCGAGATCAAGCGCCTGCGCAAGGGCCAGGTGCTGTTCACCTACCTGCATCTGGCGCCCGATCCGGAACAGACCAAGGGCCTGATCGAAAGCGGCGCGATCTGCATCGCCTATGAAACCGTCACCGACAAGTTCGGCGGTCTGCCGCTGCTGGCGCCGATGAGCGAAGTTGCGGGCCGCATGTCGATCCAGGCCGGCGCGCACAGCCTCGAAAAGGCGCAAGGCGGACGCGGCATGCTGCTGGGCGGCGTTCCGGGCGTTCCGGCCGCGAAGGTTGTCGTGCTCGGCGGGGGAGTCGTCGGCACCAATGCCGCGCGCATGGCGATGGGCCTTGAAGCGCATGTCACGATCCTCGACGTGTCGCTGCGCCGGCTGAACGAGCTCGACATGCAGTTCGGCGCGATGCTGAACACGGTGTTCTCGACTATCGATTCCATCGAAGAGCATGTGACGGGCGCCGATCTGGTCATCGGGGGCGTGCTGCTGCCCGGTGCCGCCGCGCCCAAGCTGATCACCAGGGCGATGGTCAGCCACATGAAGAAAGGCTCCGTCATCGTCGATGTCGCAATCGACCAGGGCGGATGCGCCGAGACCAGTCACGCCACCACGCATGCCGATCCGACCTATATGGTCGACGGCGTGGTGCATTACGCGGTGGCGAACATGCCGGGCGCGGTCGCGCGCACGTCCACCTTCGCACTCAACAACGCCACGCTGCCGTTCACCATCGCGTTGGCGCAGCAGGGCGCGGAAGAGGCGATGAAGAAGAACGCGCATCTGCGCGCGGGCCTGAACGTGTACAAGGGCACGCTCACTTATGGCGCGGTGGCGGAAGCGCAGAACATTCCGTTCAAGAGCGCGGAGTCGGTTCTCGGTATCGCGGCATAGGCCCAGTCGTCTGATGGCTAGATCGTCGCGCCGCCGTCGCAGACGATCACCTGGCCTGTGGTGAACGATCCGGCTTTCGAGGCGAGGAATACGGCCGCGCCCGCGATTTCGTCCGGCTCGCCGATGCGGCGTAGCGGCGCGCCCGCGGTCGAGCGCTTCAAGGTTTCCGGATTTTCCCACAGCGCTTTCGCGAAATCCGTCTTGATCAGCCCTGGCGCGATGCAGTTGGCGCGGATGTTGTGCGGTCCGTATTCCACCGCGATATTGCGCGCGAGCTGCATGTCCGCCGCTTTGGAGATGCAATACGCGCCGATCACGGGCGAGCCGCGCAAGCCGCCGATGGACGACACGATGACGATCGCGCCGTCCTTGCGCTCCACCATTTCCGGTAGCACCTGCTGCGAAAGCCAGTGGTTGGATTTGATATTGGCGCCCATGATCTTGTCGAAGGCTTCGTCGGGAATGCCCATCTGCGGGCCGTAATAGGGATTGAGCGCCGCGTTGCAGATGAGGATGTCGATCTTGCCCCATTTCTCGCGCGTCTTGGCGACAAGCTGCTCGATCTGTTCCTTGTAATTGATGTTGCAGGGAATCGGCACCGCAACCTCTTTGCCGCGCTCCTTGTTGATGTCGGCGGCGACTTTCTCGCAGGCATCCGCCTTGCGGCTCGACACGACGACCTTCGCGCCATGCTCGGCGAGACGATGCACGATAGCCTCGCCGATGCCTTTGGTGGAACCGGTGACGAGCGCCACCTTACCGGTCAGATCGAATAGATTCATTTGCCTCTCCTGAATGTCATTTGGCATTCATGGTGGCCACAAAATCGTCAAGCCGCTAGAGTTATCTTCAAGGGGGGTGGCTGGAGGTTGTGATGAAAAAGCTGATTGTCCCGCTTGCCGCGCTTGTGTTGGCGGGATGCGCCGCAGGACCGCGTTATTACCCGCCGCCGCCGGAGCCGATGCAGCCCTATCCGCAGCACCCGGCGAACATGCATCGCTACACAGGACCGAAAGCCGCACCGACCCAGCACGTCCAGGTGAGTCCGTATCGACAGCCGCCGCCCCCACCTGTTGCGCCGGTGGCGAGCGCGGGACCGCTCAAGACGGCGAGTGTTTCTGCCTATATGGACGATCAGGAGAAGGATCTGCGCGCCCGCATGCGCGCGTTTGGCGTCATCGTGGCGCGACGCGGCAACGCGATGGTTCTCACCATTCGCGACAGCCGTTTGTTCGGTGCGGGCGACGAAGTGTCGGGCGAAGGGGCAGGCATCCTTCAGGCACTGGCGACGATTGCGCGGCGTTTCGATCACACCGCGATCCAGGTCGACAGCTATACGGATACCGCCGGATCGCCGGTCAAGAACATGAACATCTCCTTGCGCCGCGCGACGGCCGTGGCTTCCACGCTCGAATCTTATGGTGTGGCGCGCGGCAGGGTCGCGGCCAAGGGATTTGGCGAGCAGAATTTGCGCGTCGCCACCGGCGAGAACGTGAAGGAGCCGCGCAACCGCCGCACGGAAATCCACATCACGCCAACGCCGATGGGGTGATCACTTCAGCGCTTCGTCGATCTCGCGGTTCAACTGCGCGTCGTTCGGTTCAGTGCGCGAGCCGAAGGTGCCGGCGATGCCGCCGTCCTTGTTGAAGAGATATTTGTGGAAATTCCATTTGGGCGCGGCGTCTTCGCCCAACTCGCTCGCCACCCATTTGTAGAGCGGATGCGCCTCGGCGCCGATGACATGCTCCTTCGCGGTCATCGGAAAATCGACGGCGAAGCGGGTTTCACAGAACGTCTTGATCTCGTTTTCCGTGCCCGGCTCCTGCGCGCCGAAATCGTTGGCTGGCACGCCGAGGATCACGAGCCCCTTATCGCGCTTGGCTTTCCACAACGCTTCGAGGCCGGAATATTGCGGGGTCAGCCCGCACTGGCTGGCCACATTCACGAGCAGAACGGCTTTGCCTTTGAATTTGGAGAGCGGAAGATCGCCGCCGTCGATGGATGTGAACACGAAATCGTGTGCGGTCTTGCTCATGGCCTGCTCCAACGGTTGTCTTTCGTTGATCGTCATCCTGTTTGTCCCTAAAGATCAAGTCGATGCTTTGGCGAATTCTCATCTGTGCAATCCTGCTGGCCGGCGGTGCCGCGACGGCAGCGCCGCTGTGTGCTGCCGGCCACGATGCGCGCACCGAGGCCGCGGTGCTTCATGTCGAGGATTTGTGGGTACGCGCGCTGCAAAGCAAAGACGTCGATGCGCTGGTCTGCATTCTCGCGCCGGGTTTCGGCGATGCGGCCTGGAACGGCGAGGTGTGGACGCGCGAACAAGTGCTGAAGGCGCTGCCGCGCCGCGCCCCGAATGTGATTCATCTGGGAGCGATGAAAGCGCATGTCGAGGGCAATATTGCGGTGGTGCACGGCGTCAACACCATGACCAAACCTGACGGCAAACGGTTCGCGGTTCTCGATTTCACGGACATGTTCAAGTACCGCAACGGCCGCTGGCAGGCCGTTGGTGCGCAAGAAACCTTGCGGCGCTAGAGCACGATCCGGTTCGATTGAATCGGATCATGCTCCAGATTCCTCGACTGTCGCGCGATCTCGCGCCGAACCGGTGTCCGCTTCGGCGGATCGCGCTCTAGCGGGAATACTTCCCGAACAAATCCACGAGCTCGTCGAATTTCTGCTTCTGGTCGGCCACGTCGCCGCTCTTGATGGCGTGGGCAACACAATGCGACGCGTGGTCCTTCAGCACGTGTTCCTCGATTTTGCGCAGGCCGGCCTTTATCGCCTGAAGCTGCGTCAGAACGTCGATGCAGTAGCGTTCTTCCTCGATCATGCGCGCGACGCCGCGCACCTGGCCTTCGATGCGGGAGAGGCGTGAGAGGAGCTTTGGATTGTTGTGCGTCATTTTATTACACCCTACCAGAGTATAAGCCGGTGCCATACGCGTGGTCGCAAATGAGCGGGAACCGGACCATGCGTAAATTTGGCGCAAGCGCAATCGTAATGGCGGCGATGGCGGGTTTTTCCCCAAGCGCGGCGCTGGCCTGCGCCTGCGGCTGTGCGGTGTTCGACGTGGGTACCAGTTCGCTTTTGCCGAACGGTCCGGGGGCCACGATCTTCGGTGAATATGACTTCCTGAATCAGACGAAGAACTGGAGCGGCACCTCCAGCGCGCCCGCCGCCGACAACGACGACAAGAATATCCGCTCCGATTTCTATCTTGCCGGCGGCCAATATATGTTCAACGACGATTGGGGCGTGATGGCCGAACTTCCGTACACGGAGCGCCATTTCGCCACCGAGGTTTCGCCCGGCGTTGTCGGCGATTTCGATCACGGCTCGTTGGGTGACATCCGCCTGATGGGCGTCTATTCGGGTTTTTCGCCGGATATGAGCACCGGCATCACCTTCGGCGTAAAGCTGCCAACTGGCGATCACACGTATCCCAATTTCGATCAGGACACCGAGATTGGATCGGGCAGCACCGATATCCTTCTGGGTGGTTATCATTCCGGTCAGATCGATTTCGCCGGCGATTTCGTCTGGTACAGCCAGGTGCTTTGGCAGCACCACGTCGCAACGCAGGACGGCTATACGCCCGGTCCCGAACTGAACGGGGCTATCGGAATCTCCTACAACAACTGGAATCTGAGCTCTCACGCCACACTCGCGCCGGTGCTGCAGCTTCTCGTGTCCGAGCGTGGGCGCGACGGCGGCCCTGCGGCCGATCCAGACAACAGCGGCTATCAACGCCTGCTGCTTTCGCCGGGCCTGTCGCTCAGCGTGAACCAGTGGAAACTCTATGCCGATGTCGAGGTTCCGGTCTGGCAGCACATGAACGGGAACCAGCTTATCGCCCCTTACGCCCTGAAATTCATCGCCAGCTATAGCCTCTAAGGGCTTCGACCCCGGGTTGGTTAA
>DASXFK010000144.1:0-3283 GCA_036489635.1 Rhizomicrobium sp.
GTTGCCGCAAGCCGCGTCGAGCATCCACGCCATGCGCTTGGGCTGCACGATGGCGTCGTCCATCCATATGCCTTCCGGCGCTCCATGCGAGGTGACGTACGCGAAACATCCTGCGGTCGCGTGGCTGGCGAGCGCGTCGAATGTGGTCGCGATCGTCTGCATGTCCGAGTGGCGCGGATGCGACGCGTATTCCTTGGGCTGGGTCGAGAATTGCGCGACGTTCGCCGGCGCGAAGCCCAGCCGCACCAAGCTCGCGGCGATGTCGCGACGGGCGTTGTCGAACACCTCGCTATCGTTGCCGTTGTGGTCCTCGTGATCGCCCGCCACCACGATGGCCGCCCAGTTCGAGAAGCTTCCCGCCTGCGCCGTGGCGCAAAACGAGGCAGCGAAGAGCACGGCCAACAGGAAGCGGATCATGCTTTGTCTCGTGTAAAATTGGCGACGAGTTCAGTATGCGACGACCACAGGAATTGGTCCACCGGCTGAACCGCGCCCATCCGGTATCCGCCATTCACAAGTATGCGCGCATCGCGGGCGAAGACCGCGGAATTGCAGGAGACATAGACGACGCGGCGGATTTTCGATTTCGCCAATTCGACAGCCTGCCGCTCCGCGCCCGCGCGCGGCGGATCGAGGATCACGGCGTCATAAGGTTTGAGCTCGTTGCCGCCGAGCGGCACCTTGAACAGATCGCGCTTCTCGGTGGTGAGCGGTTTGAGCCCTTGCGTCGCGCGCGCGGCGGTGGAAAGCGCGTCCAGCATGGGCGCTTCCAATTCGACCGCATGAACGCGCGCGCGTTCCGCGAGCACCAGCGAGAACGTGCCGCAGCCGGCGAAAAGGTCGGCGACGCTTTTGGCGTTTCCGATGCCTTCGAGAACTTTGGCCTGCAATGCGGTCTCGCCTTCGCGCGTCGGCTGCAGGAAAGCATCGCGCGGAAGCTTCACTGTCGCCTTTCCGAAGCGGACAGAAGGCGATGCCAGCTCGATCAGCACGTCCTTGCCGGACGAAATGCGCGCGAATTTCAGATTCTGCGCCCACCGCGCGATCTGCGCAGTGCGCGACGGCGTGACCGGCTTGTTCCAGCGGAACGCAAGATCGAAACCCGTGTCCGTTTCGGTGATCGCCGCTTCCGCGTTGTCGCCATCGTTGAGCAACGCGGCCATCATCGGCCGCATCTCCTGAACCAGCGCGAACAGCGCGGGCGTCAGAACGAAACACTCGCGCATGTCGACAATGGTATGAGACTCGCGCGCGTGAAAACCAATCGCGACCTCGCCTGCGCGTTTGGCTATCTTCAGTGTGGCCCGGCGGCGCGTTCGTGGCGCGACTTCGATAGCATCTTCGACAAGCACGTCTTCAAAGCCGTGCTGTTTCAACGCGCGAAGAATTGCATCGCGTTTCAATGCACGATACGCGTCGTCCGGCATGTCTTGATAAAGACAGCCGCCGCAGATTCCGAAATGGCGACAGAGCTTCACGGCTTGTCCGCCGCGACGAAGAATTCGTGATTGCCGTCGCCGCCCGTCACGGGGCTGTCGATGAATCCGTAAAGCCGCCATCCCTGCTCACGTTGCAACCAGAAACCGATATCGACCAGCGCACGGATCCGCGCGTCCGCGTCTTTCACGATGCCGCCTTTGCCGACGAATTTCTTGCCGACCTCAAATTGCGGTTTTACCAGCGCCACCAACCATGCACCTTTCGCGGCCAATGACAGCGCAGCGGGAAGCGCGATCTTCAGACTGATAAAGCTCACATCCACCACGATTGCCTGCGGTGCCGCGGCAATCTGCTTCGGGGAAAGATCGCGCGCGTTGATGCCTTCGAGCGCCGTCACGCGCGGATCGTTCGCGATCTTCGAATGAAGCTGATCATGCCCGACATCGACGGCGAAGACCTTGCGTGCGCCGCGCGCAAGAAGCACTTCGCTGAAGCCGCCCGTGGATGCGCCGAGATCGAGCGCCGTCAAACCATGCGGCGAAAGATCGAAATGGTTGAGCGCACCCGCGAGCTTCAACGCGCCGCGCGAGACGAAAGGATGCGCCGGCGAATATTTGATGCGCGCTGTTTCGTTCAGCCGCTGCGAGGATTTGATTACGCGTCGCCCGCCATCGAACACATTGCCGGCTTCAATCGCTTCCTGCGCTTCCGCGCGCGTTTTCGCGTAGCCGTGTTCGACAAGAAAAATATCGGCGCGGGATGAGGGCTTCATCTACGCCCGGTCGCGCGCGGCGGTGGCTTCCTTTTCGCGGCCGAGCGCGTTCAGCACAACGGCGACGATGGATTTCGCGTCGAGGCCGGCGGCTTCGTACATCTTCTCCGGCGTGTCCTGATCGATGAAGCGATCCGGCAACGTCATCGGGCGGAATTTCAGGGCGCGATCCAGCAAGCCATCCCACGCGAGGAATTGCATGACATGCGCGCCGAAGCCGCCGGCGGAGCCTTCCTCGATGGTGATCATCACCTCGTGCTCGCGCGCGAGGCGGCGGATCAGATCGGTGTCGAGCGGCTTGGCGAAGCGTGCGTCGGCCACGGTGGCGGACAATCCGTAGGCGGACAGTTTCTCCGCCGCGAGCAGCGACTCCGCCAGACGCGTGCCGTAACTCAGGATCGCGATGGAGGTGCCTTCGCGCAGCACGCGGCCCTTGCCGATGGCGAGCGGCGTGCCTTCCGCAGGACGTTCCAATCCCAGACCCTCGCCGCGCGGATAACGCATGGCGCTGGGGCGGTCGTCGATCTGCGCGGCGGTCGCCACCATGTTGGTGAGTTCGACTTCATCGGCCGCGCCCATCAACACGAAATTCGGCAATGTCGCGAGATAAGCGATGTCGAACGAGCCCGCATGTGTCGGTCCATCGGCGCCCACAAGCCCGGCGCGATCCATCGCGAAGCGCACCGGCAGCGACTGGATCGCCACGTCGTGCACAACCTGGTCGTAAGCGCGTTGCAGGAACGTCGAATAGATCGCGGCGAACGGCTTCATGCCTTCAGCGGCCAAACCTGCCGCAAATGTCACGCCATGCTGCTCGGCGATGCCGACATCGAAGGTGCGCTCGGGGAATTGTTTTGCGAACAGATCGATGCCCGTGCCTGACGGCATCGCCGCCGTGATGGCGACGATGCGCTTGTCCTTCTTCGCTTCGGCGATCAGCGCCTCGCCGAAGACTTTCTGATATTGCGGCGCCTTCGCGCTGGACTTGCTCTGCTCGCCTGTCAGCACGTTGAACTTGGAGACGCCGTGATATTTGTCGGCGCTGGCTTCGGCGGGCGCGTAGCCTTTGCC
>DASXFK010000148.1:0-3613 GCA_036489635.1 Rhizomicrobium sp.
CTCAAAACCAGGTTTCGCTTGAGAGCCGAGGAAGACTACCTCGTCGATAGGCCAGGTGTGTAAGCGCAGCAATGCGTTGAGCTTACTGGTACTAATCGCTCGATTGGCTTGATCGCCAAGCACTCGTTTCATGTCTGGAAAAAAGTCCAGGCACTTTGCATGCTTCGAGGCATCGCGTTCGCGATGCTCCTCAGCATGACGTCACCCTGAGGTGCGGCCCGCGCGAGCGGGGCGCCTCGAAGGGGGTGTTCTTATAATTTTGCTGTCCTTCGTTGGACTGGTGGTCCTAGCGGAGGAATTCTACCCGATCCCATTCCGAACTCGGCCGTCAAAGCCTCCAGCGCCCATGGTACTGCGGCCCAAGCCGCGGGAGAGTAGGTCGCTGCCAGTCCTACCAAGGACAGCAATTGAATAAATCAAAACCCCGCCAACACAAATTCAAGCGAAACCGCCGCAGTCCCACGACTGCGGCGGTTTTGTTTTGCCGCCAAAAATGTGCCTTTCGGCTCGCGGAACGGTTGTCTAGGCTCGCGCCTCGATACCGAGGGGGCTTCCATGAAACCGACGCTTGCGCTTTTGGCCGTCACGTTGCTGGCAACTGGCGTCGCTTTGGCCGCGACCGATCCGCTGGCGCCGAAAGGCGATCTGGCGAAGCCCGCGGCCGCACCCATCAAGCCCGTGACCGAAACACTCTATGGCCAGTCCGTCACCGACAACTACCGCTACATGGAAAAGCTCGATCCCGCGACGATCTCGTGGATGAAAGCCGAAGGCGTCTATACCCGCGCCGTGCTCGATGCCATCGCTCCGCGCGCGGCGCTGGGCAAGCGCGTCGCCGCCTTCAGCGGCAGCTTCGGATTCATTCAAGGCTATGTGAATTATGGCGGCCGCGCCTTCTATGAAGAGCGCGCACCGGGCGCGGATAATTTCGACGTCGTCGTGAAAGACGCGAAAGGCCCGCGCAAGATCGTCGATATCGCCGCTGTCATGGCCGCGCATGGCGGCAAGCCCTATGCGGTGAACTTCTTCCTTCCATCGCCCGACGGTTCCAAAGTTGCCGTTGGCATTTCGGAAGGCGGCTCCGAAGCCGCCTCGATCACCGTCTACGATGCCGCGACGGGCAAGGCGCTTGCCGGTCCCGTCGATCGCGCCCAGTTCGGCGCAACCGGATGGAGCGACGACTCCAGGACGCTGTTCTTCAATCGCCTCAAGCAGCTCGCGCCCAATGAGCCCAACACCGACAAGTACAAATACTCGACCGCCGACGCCTGGGATCTCAAATCCGAGCCCGTGGTTGTTTCCGGACCTGGCGTGGGCAGCGCCCCGATCACGCCGGGGGTCTTTCCGACGATCCAACTCGTCCCCGGCGCGCCCGATGCAATTCTGGTTTCCATCAATGGCGTGCAAAACGAGTTGCAGGCTTGGCTGGCGCCGGCGCCGGATGCGGCAAGCCCGCATGCGGCGTGGAAGCCTTTCATCGCCCGCACCGACGATGTCACGAAATTCGACATGCGCGGCGACACCATCTTCCTTTTGTCGCACAAGAATGCGCCGACGTTTCAGGTGCTGGCGCTCAAGGCCGGCGCGCCGATATCGTCCGCCAAGGTACTTGTTCCCGCGGCGCCCGATCGCGTAATCGACGATATTCACGCGGCGTCGGACGGCCTTTATGTGCTGGCGCGCAAGGGCGCCTATTCGCAATTGCTGCGCGTTCCGGCCGGGACAACGAAAATCGACGAAGTCGGGTTGCCCTTCGAAGGTCACATCGCCCAAGCATTCTCCGATCCGCGCCAGCCCGGCATTACGATTGAGCTTACGAGTTGGGTCGTGCCGCCGGAATCCTTTGCCTACGATCCCACGACCGGCAAGTTCACCGATCTCAAGCTCGGCGTGAAAGGCGATATCGATCCGGCGAAATTCGTCGTCAGCGATCTTCAGGCCAAGGCGCGTGACGGCGTGATGGTTCCATTATCCCTGATCCAGCCCAAAGGCAGGCCCACGCCGCAGATCGTGGCAATCGAGGCCTATGGTTCCTACGGCATCTCCGAGCTTGCCGATTTCAGTCCGCGGCGCGCAGTCATGATGAACGAAGGCATCACTTACGGCGTCTGCCACGTGCGTGGCGGCGGCGAACTGGGCGAAGCCTGGCGGCTCGGCGGCAAGGACGCCAACAAGCACAACACCTGGGACGACCTCATTGCCTGCGGCCAAGACCTTATCGCGCGCGGCATCACCACGAAGGACAAGCTGTTCATTCTCGGCGGCTCGGCCGGCGGCATCACCATGGGCCGTGCCATGACGGAGCGGCCGGACCTGTTCGCCGGCGTGATTGATGTCGTGCCTGCCGCCAATCCGCTGCGCATGGAGTTCTCGCCCAACGGACCCGACAACATTCCCGAATTTGGTACCGTCACCACGAAACAGGGCTTCGAGGATCTTTATGCCGATGATTCGATCCAGCATGTGAAGAAGGGCGTGACCTATCCCGCGGTCATGATCTCGACGGGGCTCAACGATCCGCGCGTGGCGCCTTGGCAGCCTGCCAAATTCACAGCGGCGCTTTTGGCATCCGGCACGCCCAATCCGGTGCTGCTGCGCATCGATCCGAATGCCGGACACGGCATCGGCTCCACGCGCACCCAAGGCGATGAGTTGTCGGCGGACTGGATCGCCTTCATTTTATGGCGGGCAGGCCTGCCGGAGTGGCGGCCCGATCTGACGAAGCACTGACACATATAAGCGCCGCGGTCTCACGATCGCGGCGCTTTTGTTTTTGCGCCGCTCTATAGTCCGTGCGATGACAGTTTTGCCGCCCGATTCGAGCAAACGCAGCGCCTATGAAACGGCGCTCGGCCAGATCGAAACACGGCTTGGCGGCGCGCCGGATGACGCCGATCTGCTCTTCGAACGCGCGCGCCTGCTCACGCTGCTGGGCCGCGACGATGATGCGCTGCAGGCCTATCTCGCGTTGCTGCGCCGCGAGCCAACCCATTTCGGCGCGCTCACCAATCTGGCGAGTCTCTCGCTGGCGACCGGCCACCGCTCCGCGGCGCTGACGGCCTATCGCCAGGCTGTCGCCTGCCATCCGGAAAATCCCAACGGCCTCGTCAATCTCGCCAATCTTTTGGCCGAGGACGATGACGTCTCGCAGGCGATTGCTCTTTACCGCCGCGCGCTCGCCGTCGATCCGGCGCACCCGCAGGCCAATCAGGGCCTGGGGCAAGTGCTGTTTGCCCAGGGCGACCGCAAAGGCGCGGAACATCATTGGAAGAAGGGTTTCGTCGGTCACAGCGTCGTATCGCGTCCCCATCGCGGAACCGGCCCCGCGGCGCGCATCCTGGTTTTCGCATCGCCGCGAGACGGCAACGTCCCCACCACGCTGATGGTCGATGATCGTGCATTCGCCATCACGACGCTGTTTCCGGAATATCACGACCCATCGCAGCCGCTGCCGCCGCACGATCTTCTGTTCAATGCAATCGGAGATGCGGATCTCTGCGGCGATGCGCTGGAAGCGGCGCGCGCGCTCGTGACGCGCACGCAAGCGCCTGTCGTCAACCAGCCGCAAGCCGTGCTGCGGACAGGGCGCGAAAACAACGCGAAGCGCTTTGCG
>DASXFK010000010.1:0-28239 GCA_036489635.1 Rhizomicrobium sp.
TTTCGCCGCCCCGAACGCAAACCTGCGTGCGGTAGGAGAAGAACAGGTCGCCGGTTCCGTAGCGGCGCAGGTTCGTGCGCTCGGTGCAATCGGGCACCGCCACCGCGGGGGCGCATTTCAACATGCCGTCCTTGTAGTGGCGCAGCGCTTCGTGCACGCCGCACATCAGCACCTGGCCGTTGGTGTAGGTGCCGGCCATGCCCTGGTCGGACTGCATCACGTCGCCGATGACCGCCTTGATCGTGGCGCCGGGAATGCAGCGCGCGACTTCACCTTCATACGAGTTGGAAATCCAGGTGTCGCCGATCATGTGCGAGGCCGGGAATTCCTGGCCGCCCGCCACGCAGACGACGTGGATCGCCTTGACGACGCTGGCTTCCTGCATGTGGCAGGCTTCCTCGGCGTGCACCGAAACCGCTCCGCCGGCGCCGCCGTAATTGTTGACGGTCGTATCCGAGAAGCTGCTCGAGCCCGACACCGCCTGCGCGGAGGAATTGGATTGCGACTGCGCCGCGGCCCAGGCGCCAGCCTCGGCTTCGGCTTCCGCGCCCGATCCGCTGCCGCCCTTGTTGATGATGATATTCTTGTTGATGTTGATGTTCTTGTTGATGTTCACATTGTTGTTCACATTGACGTTCTTGTTGATATTGACGTTGTTGTTGACGTTGATGTTCTTGTTGATCGTCACCGGCTTGAAGATGTTGATGTTCTTGTTGATGTTCACCGGCTTATAGATGTCGATGTTCTTGTTGATGATGACGGGCTTGAAGATGTGCACGCCGCCACCGCCGCCGCCGGTGGTGCATTTCGCCCCACCCTTGGTCGTGCCGAAGCCGATGTGACCGCCCGGGCCGTATTTGCCGGCGAAGGCGGGGGCCGCGTCCAGCAACGGCGAGGCCGCCAGCGCAAGCGCCGCGATGAACGAAGTAATGGATTTCAGCGACATGGTTTCCGCTCCTTCACTTCGATCATGCTAGCGGCTGTCGCCTTGCGGGACGCCACAATCATGAGCAAAGCCTTAATGACCGAGCGCAGGGTTTCAGGAACCGTGCCAGCGTTGGCGGCGAAAAATCATGGGTGTTCGCCCCGAATTGGCACAGTATGGGCGTCGCCAAAGGTTGATGCGCGCAAAGCATGATCCCGATCTCGGACGACAATCCCACCGCGCGCCGCGCTTACGTGAACTGGACGATCGTTGCGCTGTGCGTCGCGGTCTATCTGTGGGAACTCACGCTGGGGCGCCAGATGAGCGCCGCCATTTTCGCGCTGGGCTTCGTGCCGGCCGCGCTGTTCGGCCATGCCGGCGCATTACACGGCGCGCCACCCGTGCCGCCGGTGGCCACGATCTTCACCTCCATGTTTGTGCATGGCGGGCTGCTGCACATCGCCGGCAACATGCTTTACCTGGCGATCTTCGGGAACAATATCGAGGACGCGATGGGGCACGGCCGCTACCTCGTCTTCTATCTGCTCTGCGGCGTGGCGGCAGCGTTAACCCTGGCTTTCATGAATCCGGGCGCGCTGATCCCCATGATCGGCGCCTCGGGCGCGATCTCAGGCGTGCTGGGCGCCTATATTCTTCTCTATCCGCGCGCCCGCGTTACCGTGATCGTGCCGCTCGGCATCATCTTCTGGCCGTTCACGTTGAGCGCCGCGTGGGTGGTGGGCCTGTGGTTCCTGATGCAGCTCGCCAGCGCCGCGTTGACCGATCCGGCACAGCCGGGTGTGGCGTGGTGGGCCCATGTCGGCGGCTTTGCGGCCGGCCTTGTGCTGACGCCGCTATTCAGGATGCGGCTGACACAAAGAACATATCGCTCCTGATTGGCTTTTTTCTGTTTGGTTCCCTCTGTCTTGGCACGGGTTTCGCTCTTTGCCTGGCATCGGCGGATGGTGGCGTCCCTTTCTGGATCGCACGCCTGCCCGCGACGGAGTGGGTTATGAAGCACAGGAACAGCCATTTGATGGTCGGCTATTGGAGCCGGTTGCGCAAAGGCCGCGACGTTCCCGATCAAACCGACATCGATCCGCGCCAGATCAAGCGGATGCTGGCGTCGATCTTCATTCTCGAGGCTGCGGACCCGGCGCGGCCGGTGTATCGTCTTGCGGGCACCAATCTGTGCGACCGTTTCGGCTTCGAACTCAAAGGCACCAGTTTCCTTTCGCATTGGGAAGCCCAAAGCCGCACCGGACTGGTCGCGTCGCTTCGCCAATCCCTATCCAGCCGCCAACCCATCTGCATTTCCTCGATCGCCTCGACGGCGGAACACGGCATGGCCGAGTTGGAGACCATTCTGGCTCCCGTCAGTTTCGGCGACACAGGCCCCATCCGCTTCCTGGGCATCACGCAGGTTCTGAGCGATCCCATGCCGCTCGCCGGCAAGCCGATCGCGTTCGAGCGTCTGGTTTCCTGCCAGATGATCCGCGAGGACGAGCCGCTTTCCACCTACAACGCGCCGCCGCCGCCCATGCCGCCGCTGGAGCCGATCCGCAGCCATCCGCGCGCTCCGCATTTGCGTCTCGTCGTCAGCCGCGACAAGCCCACGATCGTTCATCGCGATTCGATAATGCAGGATCTGATCGCGATGCTGGGGATCAACGGTCCGGCGACGGCTTAATCCGGCCCCGATGTATCGTCGCGCGGCGGACGCTGGGTTTGCGGCTGACTGGGTTGCGTCGGATGGTCGATGGGATCGGCGTGCAGGATCACACGATTGAAATTCCGGTCCTGCTGTTTTCTCTCGAGATAGGGAACCTCGTATTTCTCGATCTTGGAGCGATAGGCTTCGAACGCCTCATCGTCCGCGGGCAGGCGCTTGTCGCAACGATCGGGCGGCAGGTGCTGCTCTTCCTGGCACCACAAATCGAAATTCATGTCGGTGAGCGGAAGCGCGCCGCCATCTTGCGCATAGGCGCCCGACGCGAATGCACCGGCGGCGGCTGCCAGAAGAATTGTCCGCATCATGACTCTCATAATGCCGAGCATACGCTCCCAGTTGCTTGTCCAGAAGCGTTCAGGCCGCGGCTTTTGCCGATTTTGTGTCGTCTTCGGCAATTCTGACATACTCCGGTGCAGGCGCGATCCTGCCCAGGATCATGTCGGCGGCTTTTTCCGCGATCATGATGGTGGGGGCGTTGGTGTTGCCCGACACCAGCGACGGCATCACCGAGGCATCGACCACGCGCAGCCCCTCGATCCCGTAAACTTTTAACGACGGATCGACGACGCACTCCGCGTCCTTGCCCATCTTGCAGCTTCCCACCGGGTGATAGATCGTTTCGGCGGTCTTGCGGATCCACGCGTCGATCTGATCGTCCTTCATGACATGCGCGCCGGGCATCAGTTCGGGGCCGCGATAAGGATCGAAGGCTTCCTGCGCGAAAATCTCGCGCGCCAGCTTGGTGCCCTCGCGCAGCGCGCGGCGATCTTCCTCGGCTTCCAGATAATTTGGCTGGATCACCGGCGCCGCCAGCGGATCGTTCGACTTGATGGAGATATAGCCGCGGCTTTCCGGGCGAAGCTGGCAGACATGCGCCATGAAGCCGTGACGGTCCGCTTTCTTGCGCGTGTGATCTGTCATCAGCGCCGCGATGAAGTGGAATTGCAGATCGGGCGATTCCAGATCGGGACGGCTTTTCAGGAACGCGCCCGATTCCAGCCCCTGCCCCGTCGCCAATCCCTTGGTGAACAGCATGTATTGCAGCCCGGTCTTCAGCGCGTTGAGCGGATTGGCCTGGCTGTAGAGCGTGATCGGTTGCGAAGACTCATACTGGATCGAGCAATCCAGATGATCCTGCAGATTGCGGCCCACGCCTTTCAGCGCTTCCACCACCGGAATGTCGAAGCGCTTGAGAATTTCCGGATCGCCGACGCCCGACAGAAGAAGCGTCTGCGGCGAATTCACCGCGCCGCCCGACAGGATTACTTCCTTCAGCGCACGCACCTGATGCGGCTGCTTGTCCTGCACGAACTCCGCGCCGACGGCCTTGGTGCCTTCGAACAGGATGCGGCTGACATGCGCGTTGGATTCGATGGTGAGATTCTTGCGGTTCAGGATCGGCGTCAGATAGGCCGACGCCGCGCTCCAGCGCTTGCCGTCCTTGATGGTGAGCTGATACGGCCCGAAGCCTTCTTGTTGCTTGCCGTTGAAATCGTCCGTCGCGGGATGACCGGCTTCCTTGCCCGCCTGCACGAAAGCGCGGAACAACGGATTGCTCGAACGCCCGTTCGAGACATGCAACGGCCCATGATCGCCGTGGAAATCGTTGCCGCCATTCTCGTTGGATTCCGCGCGCTTGAAATAAGGCAGCAGGTCGGAAAACGACCAGCCTTCGCAACCCATCTGCCGCCAATGATCGTAATCGCGCGCGTGGCCGCGGATGTAGATCATGCCGTTGATGGACGACGATCCGCCCCAGCCGCGTCCGCGCGGCCAATACAGACGGCGATTGTTGAGATGAAGCTGGCCTTCGGTGTCGTAATACCAGTTGTGCGGATTCTTCTTGCCGATCAGCGCCGGAATCCCCGCCGGCATGTGGATCATCATCGATTTGTCGCGCGGTCCCGCCTCGATCAGCAACACCTCCATCGCCGGATCGGCGGACAACCTGTTCGCCAGCACACAGCCCGCGCTGCCCGCACCGATGATCACATAGTCATAAGCTTTCATCGCAAAAAACCCGATTTCGTTCTCCGGCACGGTATCAGGTATCGGGTATCAGGTATCGATTTTCCGATCTGCGATCCCCGACTTGCCATCCCCGCTCAGGGCGCCAGCGCAACGATCGCCCGCCGGTTGCGCGGCTCTTTCACGCCGCGGCGCGTGGCGACCGCGAGATCCTTGTCGCCGGCGCCGGAAACCTGGATCGCATCGGCGCGCGCGCCCATCTGCACCATCATTGCGCGCACCGCGTCGGCGCGTTCCTCGGAGAGCCGCTGGCTGTGAGCTTCCGAAGCGTCCGCATAGCCGACGACCGCGATGTGACCTGCGCCGCTCTGGCGTGCGTCGTCGATGGCATGGGCGACGACGTTGATGTCGTCGGGCGTGAGCGCTGCGGAATTCACGGCGAAATAGAGCGTGTATTGCGGTCCCGCCGGCGCCGCAGCCGGTGCTTGGGATTGCGCGACGGGCGTTGTCGGCGCGGCAGGCGCGGCCTCGGGCGCCGGCGCAGCGGCGGGTGCCGCGGGCGCGGCCGAAGCGGCCGAACTGTCTGCACTGGCCGATGCATCGGTGGTGCCTGCCGACAACGCGGAAACATTAACCTTGCTTTCCACCACGGCCAGCACCGCGTTGAGCGACGCCTGGCATCGGAGCGAAGCCTGTTTCTGCTGCGCCACGCGCGCGTTCATGATCCAGCAATCGTAATCGGTCTGCGCGCGGGCTGCGTCTTCCGGCGCCTTGTCGCGCGCGGCATCGACATCCTTGAGCACGCGCAGTCGCACTTGCTGCGCGGCAGCATCGTCTTCGGGCGCTGGCTCGACCACGACTTCTTCGCCGCGCCCCGCGACGAGCGCCTTGTCGGCGAAAGCGTTCGCCAGATCCGTCATGTCGCTGGTGTAATCGGTCAGTGCGATGGAATTGGCGGCGTCGAACGTCGTGGCCGAAGTCCCCGCATCGCTGCCGAAGGATCGCGCGATATAGGCATAGTCCTTGAACAAATCCTGTGCGAATGGCGAGCCCACCGGCCGAACCGTATCGAGCTGTTCATAAGCACTTTGTTCCACGCAAGCGCCGAGCATGAGCGCCGCAGCCGCAGCCAGCATCCCGAAGCGAACAAAAGGGGACATGCGAAACGCCATGCCGCAATCTCCGTAAACAGGTTAAGGCGCCTTCAGGAACAGGGATGTCCCGCTTTTGCGCGCCGGCCAAGCCAATGAGCTGGCCCCGCGTCTATAGCGCGGGCCGGGCTTGAGGTTAAGGGCCGGCGAAAAGGGGCAAAAAAAGGCTTCGGCCGGGTGCCCCCGTAAACCGACTGTTGACTATCCCAGCCTTACAACTGGTGGCTGACGCGATTATTGGGAACCGGATTACGTCCCATCCGGCGGTTGCCATGGCAGAAAATGAAAACGTCGTAGCGCAATCCAAGGCCGAAAGGCGCCGTTACAAGCGCGTGGCCATCAATATCCAGGGCAAAGTGTTCGTGCCCGGCGACGAACGTGACGCCTCGTGCAGCATCGTCGACCTTTCGCCCGGCGGCGCGCAGGTCAAGTGCGAGCTCGGCCTGCCGGCAGGCACGGCTGTGGTTCTGTATATCGACGGTTTCGGACGCTTCGAAGGCGTCGTGGCGCGCCCGGTCGAGCCGACCAGCCCGCCGCAGGACCATTTCGGCATCAAGTTCATCTGTTCGGCGCTGAAGCGCGAGCGCGTCGCCGAGCAGCTCACCGCGTATCTCAACAAGGGCGTCGTCGAGGATGCCACCTTGCGCCGCCACGATCGCGCGCCCACCAAGGGGCTGGCGCGCTTCACCCGCGCCAATGGCGACATCGTGGGCTGCGAAGTGCTCGATCTTTCGCTCTCCGGCGTCTCGCTGAAGAGCGACGTGAAGCCGCCGATCGGCGAAGTCGTGCTGATCGGCCAGATGGCGGGCCGCGTCGCGCGCCACCATGAAAGCGGCATCGGCATCGAATTCGTGGGCTCGCCCCACGAACGCGCCACCGCCGAACGCCTGCAGACCAAGCTCAGCGTCGTCCGCTAGGACCCAGCGCCGCGCGTTTCTTTTTTGTCAGCGTCGCTGCGATAATCGCGTGCGAGCGCGCGAGATAGGCTTTGAGCTGCTTGTCCGTCAGCGCCGACATTTTCGTCAGCTTCACCCAGTTGCCGCGCGTGAGATACGGCGCGCGCTCGATGCCTTTCTGCTGCATGAGAATTTCGAAGCTGTCCTCGCTCGTCTTGAACGTCAGGCCGCTGAATTTTTCGTCCGGCGCGCCACCGATCGCGAACACCTTGTCGCCGACCTTATAGACATAATGATCGCCCCATTGAACGACCTGCTTCACGGCCGCAAGCGACATCAGATATTTGTGCAGCGCCTTGGGCGTCATGCGGCCAGACGGATGCCCAGCACCTCGCGCGCCTTCTCGTAATGCTCAGGCTTGATGTGGCGTCCGACCATGCGCACCACGCCGACCACCACCGCCGCATCGCTGACCAGGCCGAGCGCCACGAACAAGGCGGGGATGAAATCGAACGGCAGCACGAAATACGCCAGCGCCGCCAGCAGCAGCGCCTTCACCGCCGTGGGCGTTGAAGGATCGCGCACGCAGAAATAGGCCGCGCCCAAATCTTCCGCGAATGGAACCTTGGCCGCCACGGCGCGCAGCTTCTTCCAGAAGCCATGGCGCACGATGCGCTCGTTGCGCGCCATGACGACGGGCAGATAAATCTTGCGCTCGCTGAATTCGATCTCAGGATCCATGACGCCATTATCCGCCGCTTCGTGGCTTCGGAAAAGAGATTCTTGCGGCTGTGCGCCCAATTCGTGGCATGGTCGGACCAACACAAGGCAGGAAATGACATGGAGGAGTTCATCCGCAACGGCCAGCCGCTGGCGCGCACCATCGGCATCGAGATCGTCGAGGCGAGCAAAACCGTGGTTCGCGGCAGGCTGAAGGTGCGCCCCGAAATCTGCACCAGCGGCCATATCCTGCACGGCGGCGCGATCATGGCGTTCGCCGACACGCTGGGCGCGACCGGCGCGTTCCTCAACCTGCCGCAAGGCGCGGGCACCACGACCATCGAGAGCAAGACCAACTTCATCAGCGGCGCGAAGGAAGGAACCACCGTCACGGCAGAATCGACGCCGCTGCATGTCGGGCGGCGAACATCGGTGTGGCAGACGAAGATCACGCGCGAGGACGGCAAGCTGGTGGCCGTGGTCACACAGAGTCAGATGGTGCTGGAGTGATGGCCGCTTATCGCGTGTAGACCCGCAAAAATTGCAACCGCAGGCTGACTTCCGGACTCGGCGTTGAGCGATCCGAACGAAATCGTACGAAGAACAAGACTTGCCCCGGCGAAAGGCATAGCTTCCACGCGGCAAAGGCGCGCGCGTGATCGCGACCTGGGGTTGGCCGGCGCTGCTGCGCGGCTGGAAAGACGGCAATGACCGACGACAGATTCCATCGCCGCAGCGGGCCGTTCACGCTGGGCGAACTCGCGCTTCATGTCGGCGCGGATGTCCCAGCCGATGCGTCCGCGCAAATTCTGGTGCATGGGATAGCGGCCCTCGACAAAGCCGGTGACGGCGAAGTCAGCGTCTACAGCGAAGCGCAGCATCGCGACGCCTTTCAGAGCAGCCACGCCAGCGTCGTCGTCACCAGCAGCAACCTCGGCAAGCACGCGCTCAACGGCACATTCCTTCTGTTGAGCGGCAATCCGAAGCTTGCCTTCGCGCAGATCGGGCACCTCTTCTATCCACGCGCGGCGTTGAAGTCGGGCGTGCATCCCGCGGCGCTGGTCGATCCCAGCGCGCGGATCGGCGAAGGCTCGCGCATCGACGCGGGCGCCGTCATCGGCGCGGATGTGGCAATCGGCGCGCGCTGCCATATCGACTGCAACGTCGTCATCGAGGACAGCGTCGTCATCGGCGACGATTGCGCCATCGGCGCCAACACCAGCGTCGCCAACGCGCTGATCGGCAATCGCGTGCGCATTTCCACCAATGTGAGCATCGGCGGCGAAGGCTTCGGTTTCGTGCCGGGCCCCAAGGGATTGCTGCGCACGCCGCAGCTCGGTCGCGTCGTCATCGAGGACGATGTGGAGATCGGCGGCAATTGCGCAGTGGATCGCGGCACGATGGACGACACCGTGATCGGCCGCGGCACGGCAATCGATAACCTCGTTCAGATCGCGCACAATGTGCGCATCGGAAAATATTGCGTGATCGCGGGACAGGCAGGGCTCGCCGGCAGCGTAACCGTCGGCGATTTCGTGATGGTCGGCGGACAGGTCGCGATCAGCGATCATGTGAGCGTGGGCTCGCATGCCCGCATCGGCGGACGTGCCGGCGTCATGCGCGACGTCGGCGAGAAGGAGGCCGTGGCGGGAACACCGGCCGTGCCGATCCGCGAATGGCACCGCCAGTCGCTGGCGCTGGGAAAAATGGCGAGCCGCAAGCCGGATTGATCGTCGGCCACAAACTCCTGGGCGCACCGAACTTGCCATTACGGCAAGCTTTGCCGTGACCGCGAAGGCGGTCTAAGAGTCCGCCTACGCTATTTCAGGGCCACGTTATTTCAGGGAGAGAACAATGGAACTCAATTCATCTGTTTGCGCCATCGTCACCGGCGGCGCGTCGGGCCTCGGCGAAGCCACCATCCGCGCGCTCGCCAAGCACGGCGTGAAGGTCGCGATCTTCGACATGCAGAAAGAAAAAGGCGAGAAGGTCGCGGGCGAAGTGGGCGGTACGTTCTGCGAAGTGAACGTGACCGACGATGCGAGCGTCGCCGCGGGGTTCGCGAAGGCGCGCGCGGCGAACGGGCAGGAGCGCATCCTCGTCAACTGCGCCGGCACCGGCAACGCGGCGAAGACCGCGGGCCGCGACAAGAAGACGGGCGAGATCAAATATTTCCACGCCAAGGATTTCGACCGCATCATCCAGATCAATCTCGTCGGCACCTATCGCTGCATCGCGATGAGCGCGGCGGGCATGCTGACGCTCGATCCAATGCCGGGCGGCGAGCGCGGCGCCATCGTCAACACCGCGTCAGTGGCAGCGCAGGACGGCCAGATCGGCCAGGCGGCGTACACGGCATCAAAAGCGGGCATCAACGGCGTGACGCTCGTTGTGGCGCGCGATCTGGCGCAGGAAGGCATCCGCTGCAACACGATCATGCCGGGCCTCTTCAACACGCCGTTGCTGCAAGGCGCACCGGAGCAGGTGAAGCAGGCATTGGGCGCGCAGGTGCCGTTCCCGCCGCGTCTGGGCAATCCGCCGGAATATGCGAGCCTGGCGCTGGAGATGATCTGCAACTCTTACTTCAACGGCGAATGCGTCCGCCTCGACGGCGCAATCCGCATGGCGCCGCGCTAACTGCGAGCCGGAATAAGGAACTCATACAGAGCCGCAGAGAAGCTTTTTTCTCCCGCGATCCGTCAGCGCGCCGACAATTCGTGGATCTGGCTGTTGGCGAGGGTGAGCTTGGCGATGGACAGATCGCCGGTGCGCTCAAGCTCGTCGAGGAAGCTTTTGGTCCGCGCCAGCGTGTCGGCATGCTTGGCGGCCCATGCGTCGGCGGCCTGGGCGCCGTCGGCGCGCGTGGCTTTGTCCTCGCAATCGGCGAGCGTTTCCCCTGTGAGCGCGCGCTGGCCGGCGAAGAGATCATCGACGATGCGCCGGATGGCGAGGCGGTCCCAATGCTCGGACGCGGTGATGCGCAGCGCCAGGCCGCGCAAGCGATCCAGCCCCACGATTTCGCCGATCTTGAAATAGGCGCCCGCGACCAGATCGATGTCGAGCTTGCGGGTGCTTGCCAGACGCGCGATCTCCGGCGCCGTGGTCCATAGCGGCAGCGCGGCGACATCGTCGGCCACGTCATGCGGCACGCCGGCGTCTTCCATCTCCTTGATGCGGTTCGTCGTGGCTTCGAGCTCGTAAGGCGACACGACCGTGGAGAACGTGCCGCGCAGCTTTTCCGTGCCACCGCGATAAAGCGCGATGGTATCGGCGAGATCGGCATCCGCCGGCACGTTCACCAGGAACCACAGACCGAGGCGGCGCAGGAATTCCGCGATGTCCGCATACATGCCGGTCTGCACGGCGGCCGGCACCTTGAGATCGAGGGCATCGACGCGCGCCTTCAACGCATTCAATCCGAAGGCGCCTTCCGCCACGGCATAGGCGCGCGCGATGCGCGAGGCGGGCGCCGAAGAAATCTCCTTCATGCGATGCACGAAGACGGGGCCGGCGAGATTGACGATCTTGTTCGCCAGCACCGTCGCGATGATGTTGCGGCGCAGGCGATGGTGGATCATCTCGTCCGGAAAGCGCGTGACCGCGGCGGGCGGGAAATAACCGGCCAGCTCGGAGGCGAAATAGGATTCGTCGGGCAGCTTGCTGTCGATGATCTCCGCATCCAGATCGAGCTTGGCGTAAGCCAGCAGCACCGCCAGTTCGGGGCGCGTCAGCGCCTGCCCCGCGATCGCGCGCTTGCGCAAATCTTCGTCGCTGGGAAGGAACTCGACCGCGCGATCGAGTTTGCCGCGGCGTTCGAGGTCGCGGATGAAGCGGCCTTGCGCATCCATGTCGCCGGTGCCGCGCGCTTGCGCCACCGAGAGCGCCAGGGTTTGATCGTAATTGTCGCGCAGCACATGCTCGGCCACGTCGTCGGTCATCTCCTCCAGCAATGTGTCGCGCTGAGCGCCCGACAATTCGCCGCGGCGCAGCGGGCCGCTGAACAGGATTTTGAGATTCACTTCGTGGTCGGAGGTATCCACGCCGGCGGAATTGTCGATGGCGTCGGTGTTGATGCGTCCGCCTGCAAATGCGTATTCGATGCGGCCAAGCTGCGTGCAGCCGAGATTGGCGCCTTCGCCCACCACTTTCGCGCCGATGTCCGCGCCGTTGATGCGCACGGCATCGTTGGCGCGGTCGCCGGCTTCCAGGTTGCTCTGCGACGAGGCCTTGATGTAGGTGCCGATGCCGCCGAACCACAAAAGATCGACGTCGGCTTTCAGGATCGCCTTCATCAGCGCGGCCGGCGCCAGCTTTTCTTCGCCGATGCCGAGCACCTTGCGGATTTCCGGCGAGAGCGGAATTTCCTTCATGCTGCGCGCGTAGATGCCGCCGCCTTTGGAGAGCAGCGCCTTGTCGTACATCGACCAGTCCGAGCGCGGCAGATCGAACATGCGCTGGCGTTCGGCCCAGCTCTTCGCCGGATCGGGATCGGGATCGAGGAAGATGTGGCGGTGATCGAACGCCGCCAGAAGCTTCGTCGCTTTCGACAGCAGCATGCCATTGCCGAACACGTCGCCCGACATGTCGCCGACGCCGACGACGGTGAACGGCTCTGTCTGGATGTCGCGGCCAAGCTCGCGGAAGTGGCGCTTGACCGCTTCCCACGCGCCGCGCGCCGTGATGCCCATCTTCTTGTGGTCGTAGCCGTGCGATCCGCCGGAGGCGAACGCATCTCCCAGCCAGAAGCCGCGCGATTCCGCGATGCCGTTGGCAATGTCGGAGAATGTCGCGGTACCCTTGTCGGCGGCGACGACGAGATAAGGATCGTCGCCATCGTGGCGCACGACATGGTCGGGATGCACCACCGAACCATCGGTGGCGAGATTGTCGGTGAGATCGAGCAGCGCGCCGATGAAACATTTGTAGGCGCTGATGCCCGCCTCCTGCACCGCCTCGCGCGTGGCATTCGTCGGCAGACGCTTGGGATAGAAGCCGCCTTTCGAGCCCACGGGCACGATCACGGCGTTTTTCACCTGCTGCGCTTTCACGAGGCCCAGCACTTCGGTGCGGAAGTCTTCACGGCGGTCGCTCCAGCGAATGCCGCCGCGCGCGATGCGCCCGAAGCGTAAGTGCACGCCTTCCACTTCCGGCGAATAGACGAAGATTTCCACGAGCGGACGGGGCGCCGGCAATTCGTCGAGCTTCTGCGAATCCAGCTTGATCGCGACATAAGGCTTGGCCGCGCCCTTGGAATCGGGCTGGTAGAAATTGGTGCGCAACGAACATTCGATGACGTTGTGGACGCGCCGGATGATGCGGTCGTCGTCTAGGCTCGGCACATCGTTGAGCGCGGCACCGATGCGCTCGTGGATCGCCTTTTCCTGGCGTTCGCGATCCTTGTCGGCTCGCGGGTTGTGGCGCGCGTGGAACAGTTCGACCAGCAGGGTCGCAATGTCCGGATTGCGCGCCAGCGCCGTCTCCAGATAGTCCTGACTGAACGAGAAACCCGCCTGGCGCAGATATTTGGCGGCGGCGCGCAAGATAGTCACGTCGCGCCAGTTCAACCCGGCGGCGATCACCAGCTTGTTGAAACCGTCGCTCTCCGCATCGCCCGAAACCACGGCGTGGAACGCGTCTTCCAGGCGCTCCTTGATTTCCGCGAGGTTGGCCGGGCCTTCGTCGGCGCGCTCCATGAGGAAATCGAGGATCGCGGCTTCCCCTTCCCAGCCGTCGCCGCCCTTGAGCGTGAGCGAATAGGAATCTTCCGCGATCACCTTGAATCCCAGATTCTCGAACACCGGCAGCGAGGCGGACAGCGGCAGCACGCTGCCCATCACATAAAGCTTCAGCCGCAGCGCGGAATGGGCATCGAGCGCGTGGCGATAGACGCGCGCATGGATCGGCGCGCCGCTTTCGCCGGAGAGCTTCTCCAGTTCGTCGAGATCGCGCACTGCTTCTTCCGGCGCGAAGGCATCGCGATAGCGCGGCGGAAAAGCGCCGGCGTGAAGCTGAAAGGCGCGCTGGCCGTCGGCCTCGCCGTGTTCCTTGATGAGGGCATCCTCAAAACCGTCTTCCCAGGTGCGAATGGCGGCGCGGATATTGGCTTCCAGCACATGCCCATCGACAGCGGGACGCGGGCCTTCGTGACGGCCGACGATGTAATGGATGCGGGCAAGCCTGGAATCGTCGATCACGGGCGTGGCGGCGGACATGCGGCCATCCAGCGCCTTGGCGAGGATGGCGTGAATCTTTTCGCGCGCGGCAGTGTCGTAACGATCGCGCGGCACGAAGACGAGCGCGGAAGCGAAACGGTCGAAGCGGTCGAAACGCAGGAACACGCGCACCTTGGGCCGCTCGCCCAGCCGCAGTATGCCCATCGCGGTGGCGAACAGTTCGTCTTCGCTCACCTGGAACAGCTCGTCGCGGGGGAAGGTGTCGAGGATATGCGTCAGCGCCTTCGCGTCATGGCTGCGCGCCGGAAGATTCGCGCGCTCCAAGACATGCTCCACTTTCTTGCGCAGCAGCGGAATGTCGCCCGGCCTGCGGCTGTAAGCGCCCGACGTGAACAGGCCCACGAAGCGGCGCTCGCCGGTGAGATTGCCCTTGGCGTCGAACAGCTTCACGCCGATGTAATCCATATGCACCCGGCGATGCACGACGCTGCGCTCGTTGGACTTGGTGATGATCAGCGGCTCGGGCTGTTTGAGATAGGCGCGCACTTCGTCGGCGAGGCGGGGATTTTCCTGCAAGCGGCGCACGACATGCGTTTCGGTGTCCGCCAGCACGCCCAGCCCGCTCTCGTAATTGGGCTCCATCTGGCCGCTGGTGTCGGAATAGACGTAATCGCGGCTGCCCAGGAAGGTGAAATGATCGGCGTTCACCCATTCGAGGAATTTGATGCGCTCGTCCAGCTCCTCCGGCGAAATCTTCGGCGGATTTTTCTTCAGCGCATCGACCGTGGCGGCCATCCGCGCCGTCATCTGCGGCCAATCGCGCACGGCGTGACGCACTTGCGCGAAGACGTTCTGCAAGCCCTCGACAAGCTGCTGGCGGCGGGCATCCGTCATCGCGTCGAGGATGAGAACGATGACGCTTTCGCGGACCGCCGCGCCGCCGGCCGCCCGCGCGCCCTTGGCGTCGCGCGCCACCGGCATGATGGGATGAAACAGCGCATGTACGCGATGGCCTTGCGCCGTCACCTCGCCGATCAGCGAGTCGAAGAGGAAGGGCATGTCGTCGTTGACGGCGATCAGCGCCGTCTCGTTGCGCGCCTGATGTTTGCCCTGCGCGTGGAATTCGAAAACATCGAGCAGTGTGTCGCCGGACTTGCGCACGGCCGAATGGGCGAAGACTTCATCGGCCAGCGCGGCCAGCGAGGCGGGCGCGTAGCGGTTGACGTCTTCCGGCGGCGCGCCGCGATAAAGCGCGTCGAAGAATGCGGCCTGCGCCGGGCTGGCGGCCTTCATCAGCGTGGCGGCATCGGCCAGATGTCTGGTGGCGGCGGTTTCGTCTTCCTGGGCGGCCGCAGCCGCATCGGCCGGATCTGCGGCGCGGGCGAGATTAGGGGTCATGATCATCCATGAGCGAAGGCGCGAGACTGCGCCTGCCTGTTTTACCGGCAATCGGAAACGGTTCCGTTAACGCCGTTTTTCGGGCGGAAACTAGCTCCAGACGTGCCGCTGCGGAAGGAAAATCGGGAGGGCTAACGGTTCGGAATTTGGGCAATTTCGGGGCCTTTCGGCGCCGCAAACAGCCGGTCCGCGGCATAGATGGCGCCCGCGGCCAGCCCGCACGCCACCAGCACCTCAAGCCCGGCCGCTTGCCCCCGGACAAGAGGCGCCAAGGCACTGAGGCCTGCGACAGGAGCAAGGAAGATGAGGGCCGCATCGCGTGCCCGCAGAACGAGAGCCATCGCCACGCAGGCGCCGGCGGCAAAAACGATCGTCGAAAGTAGTGATGCCGTCACGGGCAGCGCCAGAAACGCACCCAATCCCCAGGCAAAGCCGGCATAGAAAAGAATGGCCGACAGATCGCGCGAGAACGCGCGCAGCGGCACGCGCTCGAACGGCGCGCGGATCGTGTGGCTGTAGGCGCGCGCGATGGCGCCGATACCGGCAGCAACCAGCAGCAGCCACACGATCAGCGCGGGGATCGCGCTTTGCGTGAAGCTCATCGCCGCCACAACCAGCGCCAGCGCCGCGAGCGCCAACGCCGCAGACGGCGCGCGGCCCAAAAGA
Organism: Rhizomicrobium sp.; assembly: GCA_036489635.1. GTDB lineage: Bacteria > Pseudomonadota > Alphaproteobacteria > Micropepsales > Micropepsaceae > Rhizomicrobium. The sequence continues at coordinate 15,630 of DASXFK010000010.1, forward strand.
TCGGCGAGATGCGCGGTCTCCTTGGTCTCGTCGTGCAGAGCAGCCAACTGGGCGAGCGTTGCGCCTCTTGGCGCGGTGGGCGCCTCCAGAATCTGCGGAACTTCGCTTGCGGGAATGCTGGCCATAAGGGTTCTCGCAGAAATTTGCCGCGTCCACGCTCGGCCCGGAGCGTTAAGAATGTCTTAATCGATGCGGACCCACCGATTCGTTTTCATCTTACAGGTTGTCGGCACGTCGATGAATCCCGCAACGGTTTTCGATCTCGAATTCACTGCCTGGGAACACTCGCTGGGCGAGCGCTGGATGGCGCCGGGGCAATTCCGCGAAGTGGTGCAGATCGGCGCGGTGAAGATCGACGCGCGGACATTCGCCCCGCTGGACGAACTCAACATTCTGGTCAAGCCCAGGATCAACGCGCGGCTGTCGCACTTTCTGGAGAACCTCACAGGCGTGACCAATGAGGCGGTCGCCGAACGCGGCGTCGATTTCGCGCAAGCCTATGCGCGCTTTGTTGCGTTCTGCGCCGGCGGCACGATCTGCTCGTTCGGCCGCGACGATCATGTCCTGGAAGCGAACCTGCGGCTTTACGGCATCGCCAGCGCGCCGCCGCTGCCGCAGCATGTCAATGCCGCGCTGTGGCTGCGTCAAAACGGAATCGCGACCGAAGGCCAGCACGCTTGCGACGTGGCGCGGCTCTGCGGCGCGCAGTTCACGGGCCGCGAGCACGATGCGCTGGAAGACGCGCGCTCCGTGGCGCTGGGTATCGAGACGCTGGTGGCGCGCGGCGCGGCCAATCCGCTGCTATGAGGCAAGCTGCGTTCAGTGCACGCCGAAGAGCTTCATCAAGCCGCGTGCGATTGCGCGGGACGAAGCACGGCCAACATAGCCGGCACCGGGATTGAACGTGACCTGCAAGGTGCGCCCTTGCACGTTCACAGTGGGCCGCGGGGCGGGCACGATGGCGACGGTGTTCACTTTTTTCGCCAGCGCTTCGCGCGCGTGCGCCGAGGCGGCGAAACGGTCGATGCCGCGCACCGCGTTTTCCATCGCGTCGTAGTAAAGCGCGCGCAAGCCGGAATCGCCGGCGAGCGCAGTCCAATCCATCGTGATCGCCAGCCGAAGCTTGCGCCCATAGCCAAGGCGCTTGGCATCGTCGGCGGCGGCAGTCTGAAGATCGGCCAGCGAGATGCCGGTGAGCGCGAAAGAAGAGGCGTCGCCGGTGCGCGCAGCGGGAAGGCCGCCGGGCTTGGCGTCGGTGTAAAGCGTGACGCCGCCCCACACCGTCACCTGGATCGCGGTTTGACCGTCATCATAGCGCAGGATGCGTCCGCCCATCGAAGCGCGGCCGGCATAGAGCACGAAGACTTCCGGCGCGCCGTCAAAGCGCATGAGAAAATTGCTTCCCAGATTCTGGATCGCGAAGCCGACGCTATCGCCCGCCATGTAGCTGCCGGGGTCGATGACGCCCATGCGTTCGCGCGACAGCATATCGGTGATGGAATCCTGCGCATGGGCTGTGCCGCAGAACAGCAGACCGAGCGAAAGCATCGCATTCGCCAGGATCGTGCGCCACGCCATCGCGTCTTGATCTCGTTTGGTTTGTAGCCGCGCAAACCGGCGCGCGCCCCCTCAGGCTGTGCCGCTATGCGCGGGGAATGGGGCAATATTAAGGACTTATGGTTCGTCGCTGTGCGCACCATCGCGCGCAAAGCGCCTCACCATGACGCCCGAATTCATCCTCAGATGCGACCTCGGACTTGATCCGAGGGAGCCGCGAAGGACGATCAGAAATCGCTGAAACTTCCGCTTCTGCCGTGACCGGCGGCGAAGCGTGACGCGCCTTCGCGCGCTTCGCCGGAGCGCAGCGATTTCATGCCGTACGAAAACTCGTTTGCCATCGCGTGCGCGTGATCGCGATCGAACTGTTCGTACACGGACATCCTGTCGCCTTTCATGCAGACTTGCGGGAAGCGCGCGAGCTCATGCGCCAGCGCGATCGCCGCACTGCGCGCTTGCCCTTTGGGCACCACGCGATTGGCCAGCCCCATGGCAAAGGCTTCCATCGCGCCCACCGGGCGGCCGGTGAGGATCATGTCGAGGGCGCGGCTTTGTCCGATGAGGCGCGGCAGGCGCACGGTGCCGCCGTCGATCAAAGGCACGCCCCAGCGGCGGCAGAATACGCCGAACACGGCGTCCTCTTCGGCGACGCGCAGATCGCACCAGATGGCGAGCTCCAATCCGCCGGCGACCGCATAGCCCGAGACCGCCGCGATCACCGGCTTGGACAGCCGCATGCGTGTTGGCCCCATCGGCGCGTCGATGGAGAGCGGATGGAACGTCTCGGAGGGCGGCGTGGTTCGGTTGCCGCGACCCTGCGCCACGCCTTTCAGATCCGCGCCGGCGCAGAACGTGCCGCCTTCGCCGCACAGCACCGCGGCCAAAGCCGTTTCGTCGTGCTCGAATTCCAGAAACGTTTGCGCCAGCGCATCCGCCGTGGGCCGGTCCACCGCGTTGCGCGCCGCGGGCCTGTCTATGGCCACCACCATGACGCCGCCGTCGCGCATGACGCGCAAGCCCGCTTTGCGTTCGCTCATGCTTTCCCCCTGATGCGTTCCGCCCGCGGCAAGTCTCCGGCGAAGCGTGGGGCCACGCAATCCCGTGCGGCGATAGGGACAAACAATTTGGTCACGATTTTCATGCGAAAAGGCATGACAGATAGGGTGAATCTCACTAAACCACGCGCTATTCGGCGCCACTCGAATCCATCTTGCGCGAGGCACTCCGTGACCACACATCCCGACAGCTTCAAATCGAAAAAAACGCTCACCGTGGGAGGCAAAAGCTATGCCTATTTCAGCCTCCCCGCGGCGGAGAAGAACGGACTGAAGGGCATTTCGCGATTGCCTTATTCGATGAAAGTGCTGCTCGAGAACCTTTTGCGCCACGAGAACGGCACCACCGTCCGCGCCGACGACATCCGCGCCGTTGCCGCCTGGCTCAAGGATCGCAAATCCAATCGCGAGATCGCCTTCCGCCCCGCGCGCGTGCTGATGCAGGATCTGACGGGCGTGCCTGCCGTGGTCGATCTGGCGGCGATGCGCGACGCGATGAAGAAACTGGGCGGCGATCCGGAGAAGATCAATCCGCTCGCCGAAGTCGATCTCGTCATCGACCATTCGGTGATGGTCGACAATTTCGGCCACAAGAGCTCGTTCAAGCAGAATGTCGAAATCGAATATGAGCGCAACCGGGAGCGCTATCAGTTCCTGCGCTGGGGCCAGCAGGCGTTCGCGAACTTTCGGGTCGTGCCGCCGGGCACCGGCATCTGCCACCAGGTCAATCTGGAATATCTCGCGCAAACCGTTTGGACGCGCAAAATCAAGGACGGCAAGAAGAGTGTCGAATTCGCTTTCCCCGACACGCTCGTCGGCACCGACAGCCACACCACGATGGTGAACGGTCTTTCGGTGTTGGGCTGGGGCGTCGGCGGCATCGAAGCGGAAGCGGCAATGCTGGGCCAGCCGATCTCGATGCTGATTCCGGAAGTCATCGGCTTTCGCGTCTCAGGCAAGTTGCGCGAAGGCGTCACCGCCACCGATCTGGTGCTCACCGTCACGCAGATGCTGCGCAAGAAAGGCGTCGTCGGAAAGTTCGTGGAGTTCTACGGACCGGGCCTCGACGACATGGCGCTGGAAGACCGCGCCACCATCGCCAACATGGCGCCGGAATATGGCGCGACCTGCGGCTTCTTCCCCATCGACGCCGAAACGCTGCGCTATCTGAAGGCCACGGCGCGCAAAGCGCCGCGCGTAGCGCTCGTCGAAAAATACGCGAAGGCGCAAGGCCTGTTCCGCACAAAGAAATCCGAAGAGCCGCTGTTTACCGATACGCTGGAGCTCGATCTTGAGATCGTGGAGCCGAGCCTCGCCGGGCCGCGCCGCCCCCAGGATCGCGTGTCGCTGGCCAACGCCTCCACGGAATTCGCCGCCGCGCTGATGGATACGTTCCACAAGACCGACGAAGCCACCAAGCGCGCCAAGATCGAAGGCACCGAACATTCCATCGGTCACGGCGATGTCGTGATCGCGGCGATCACGAGCTGCACCAACACGTCCAATCCGAACGTCATGATCGGCGCCGGCCTCGTGGCCAAGAAAGCCGTCGCGCGCGGATTGAAAGTGCGCCCGTGGGTGAAGACGTCGCTGGCGCCGGGAAGCCAGGTCGTCACCGACTATCTGGCGAAATCCGGATTGAACAAGCCGCTCGACAAGCTGGGTTTCCAGCTCGTGGGTTATGGCTGCACCACCTGCATCGGCAATTCCGGCCCGCTGCCGGACAACGTCGCCAAGGCGGTGACGGATGGCGATCTGGTCGTCGGCGCGGTGCTCTCCGGCAACCGCAATTTCGAAGGCCGCGTGCATCAGCAGGTGCGTGCCAACTATCTGGCCTCGCCGATGCTGGTCGTGGCTTATGCGCTCGCCGGCTCGATGAACATCAATCTCACGAAAGACCCCGTCGGCTACGACACCGAGAACGAGCCGGTCTATCTGAAAGACATCTGGCCGTCGCCAAAGGAAATCGCCGAGACGATCCGCAAAGCGGTGACGCCCGCCGCCTTCCGCAAGCGCTACGCCAACGTCTTCGACGGCGACGCGAACTGGAAGAAGGTCAAGATCGTCAAAGGCCAGACCTATGCTTGGGACATCGGCTCGACTTATGTGAAGAACCCGCCCTATTTCGACGGCATGCAGGTCAAGCCCGCGCCGCTGACGGATGTGACGGGCGCGCGCACGCTGGCGCTGTTCGGCGACTCGATCACCACCGATCACATCTCGCCCGCCGGTTCGATCAAGGCGACCTCGCCAGCCGGTGTCTATCTGTCGGAACATCAGATCCGCCAGCAGGATTTCAACTCCTATGGCTCGCGCCGCGGCAATCATGAAGTGATGGAGCGCGGCACCTTCGCCAACATCCGCATCAGGAACGAGATGATGGGCGGCAAGGAAGGCGGCAACACGATCTATTATTCGCCCAAGCAGCCTTCCGGCGAAGAGATGTCGATCTTCGACGCCGCCGAGCACTACAAGAAGGATGGCGTGCCGGCGGTGGTCATCGGCGGCAAGGAATATGGCACCGGCTCGTCGCGCGACTGGGCGGCGAAGGGACCGAAGCTGCAAGGCGTGCGTGCCGTCATCACCGAAAGCTTCGAGCGCATCCATCGCTCCAATCTGATCGGCATGGGCATCGCGCCGCTCTGCTTCGACGCCGGAAAAACGCGCAACGACTACGCGCTGACCGGCCGCGAAGCGATCGACATCCCGGGCCTCTCCGGCAAGCTCACCCCCAATATGCGGGTGACAGCCACAATCCACTATCCGGACGGCAAGACCGCGCCCTTGCCGCTGACGCTGATGATCCTCACCGCCGACGAAATCGCCTATTTCGAGAATGGCGGCATCTTGTCTTACGTCCTGCGCAATCTGCTGGCGGCGTGAACGTTCAACCCGAGCGGGGCACGACGCGCGCACGTCCGGCACGCATATTGTCGACGTAGCTTTGCGCGACACGTTGCAGCAATGCGGGCGAAATGCGTCCGTAGATCGATGTGGCGATCTCCTGACCTGGAATTGCGCGAATATCCGGTCCCGGCCAGCGAAATGCGTTCGCTTCCGTGGTGACGATCCATGACCGTGCAGCGTCGAGTCCAAGCTGACGCTTCACCCGAGCGGCAATTCCACCGCATCGCGCGCATTGTCGGGGTGCGTATGCGTTACGGCAAGAACAACGACATTGGGCGTGCCATCGGAATCCAGAACAGCAACGGCGATGACCAGCGCGGGGCGGTCCTTCGATCCTTCGCTGTCGCCACGCCGGGCCTTGTCGGCCCAGAGATAAGCATAACGGATGACCGATCCGGCTTTCAGGGCCGTCACTCGGGAATCTCACCGCGCGCAATGGCTTCGATCGTCGGGATGAATTCCTCCGGTGTTTCATGCGCGAAAAACACCTGCCTGTCGCGGCGCTTGAGGCGCTCATATTCCTCGACCGACAGGAGCACATTGCGGCGGCGACCGTTCTTGGTCACGAAGACGGGCCGTTTCAGCGCCAGATCGCTGAAACGGGAAAATTGCCGGACGATCTCGCCGGCGGACGCAACCGTCTCGGGGAACTTGGGTTTGGCCATGTCTGAAAATTACACAATATACGTATAATGTGCAATCGTTGTTGTTGGTGAGAATCATCGCATCCCACCTAACCCAGATCGCCTGTTTGCCACGCAAGCACGTCAGAGCATCGACGGATTGTCCGCTTATCGAAAACTTTTGAAATGCTGCCGCAATTCGGCAATCCTGTGGCTGGGGATTGCCGGGTTGCAGGCATTTCATGGCTTCAAGCCGAAGTGACTGGAGTGGATGGGTTGGCGGTCCTATGGTCCGCGCCATGTTGCGCCGCACACTAAACGTCCTAGCCCTGACTTTTGCCGGCATCCTCGCGGTGGGCGCGAGCCGCGCCGGCGATGCGGGCCAGCATCCTGTCGTGGTGGAACTGTTCACCAGCCAGGGCTGCGACACCTGCCCGCCTGCCGACGCCGTCCTCGCCCAGCTCGCCGATCGCAAGGACATCATCGCGCTCAGCCTGCCCGTCACCTATTGGGACATGCTGGGCTGGAAGGACACGCTGGCCACCGACGCCAACACCCGCCGCCAGAAGGCCTATGCCGAGGCGATGGGCCGCGGCGGCGTCTATACGCCGCAAATGATCGTGGACGGCACCACCGACTTGGTGGGCAACCGCGCGCAAGCGGTCGATGCCGCGATCGCGGCGCATGAGATGGACGCTGCCGCCGTGCATGTATCCATTCAAACCACGCCCAGCGAGATTCATATCGTTGTGGGCGCCGCGCCCAGTTCCGGCGACGCGACCATCTGGCTGTTCCACATCCTGAGCCGGGCGACGGTGAAAGTGGGCGCCGGCGAGAACAACGGCCGCACGCTCAGCTATCGCAACATCGTGCGCAATGTGAAATCCATCGGCGTGTGGAAAGGACAGACCGTGACGCTGAGTCTGCCGCGCGACGATCCGGCCACGCCGCAGCACGATGCGCTGGCCGTGCTGGTGCAGCAGCACGGCTACGGCAAGATTTTGGGCGCCGCGATGATCGGCCGTCCTGAATATCGATAGAGCGAATATTGCTGACGCCTTGGCGCGAATCTCTTTAGATTCACGGGCATGGCGCTTTTCTTCGACGCGGCATGGTTCGATGCGAAGCTCGCGGCAGCGCATTTGTCGCGCGGCGACCTCGCGCGGGCGCTGGGCCTTGGCGAGTCGCAGATCGCCGAGATGTGGAAAGACCAGCGCGAGCTGTCGGCGCGCGAGGTTTCGCTCATGGCCGGCCTGCTCGGCGTGACGGCTGAGGATGTGGCCGCGCATGCCGGCATCTCCACACCCGTTCCCGGCGCCGATCTCGACGCGCGGCTGGCGCGCATCGAGCGCACGTTGGAAGAACTCAAATCGCTTGTGCGCGAATTGAAGCGGGAAGGCGCATGATCGCCGTTCCCCAGGCCGCGTTTGCCATCGTGCTCGCGCTGGCCTCGGCGCTGTCGCTGCTGATCGGCGGCCGTGCGCGACGTTCGGCGCGCGACTACCTGCGCTTTGCGGCCGCGCTCTATGCCGCGCTCGCGCTCGTCGATCTCGCATTGGCCCTCGCAGGCCAGACCTGGAGCGCGCAGCTCGCCGCGACGGTCGCGCTTATAGTGGCGGCGTTGGCGCCGGCCACGCTCGCGCTCGCAGTCGCCTGCCGGTTCGAAGCGGCGCCGCGCACGCTGATCGCCGCGCCGGTTCTGCTGCTCGCTTGTCTCGCGGGCTTGGTCGCCGCCGTTACCGGCGAAGTCTTCATCGCCATGGCGCCGCTGGCGGCCTCTGTGTGCGCCTTGCTGGCGCTGTGCGTGCGCGGAGGTTACAGCCGCGCGCGCGCGCAAGTTTTCGTGTCTGCCTGCGCACTGCTTGCGGCAGCGGCGGCGCTCAGTTCCGGCGAGTCCGGACGCACCGCGTTCGCGCTGTTTTCCGCCGCGGCGCTGCTGGGGATTTCGCTGGCCGCGACGATGCCGTCACACCGAACGGTCGAGCAACGGAGGAAACGCCTCGATTTGCGTGTAAGACGCCAGAACTGAACGCGCATCGGGCGCTTGCGCCGCGCAATTTTGTCCGAGAATTTGCGCCACGAACGGCGCGCGCAGGCGCGGACCGTTCCACAATGGGACATCGCCGCTCGCATTTTTTTGGGACGATGCGCGCCGGCGATCGCGCAATCCGCTGCGGCCATCGTCCGCGTCGTCGCGCCGGCGATTCTGCCTGGAATCGAGTGTTTTGCTGGTCTTTTCGATGCGGGCACAGGCGCGGGCGCAGGCCGTGACGCCGGCACTTGGTACAATCGCAAACCGGGCTGAGATCGTCATAACCGGTCCTTAAGGCAAAAGACGCGCCGTGTAGGAAAACGCCTACCCGGCTTCAGAAGTTTCGTTTTTTTTAATGCCCTGCCGCCATGATGCTTCGAACAGGCCGAAAACGGCCATTGACGGGTGGGTTGGTGTTGAGCGAGATGCTTCAAAAGAAGCCTGTCGATGGCGTGCGGGCGCTCGCGGCGACGCACGATCTGGATCGCTTGCGTCTGGCCATCGCCGGCGCGGGCGAGGCGGTCTTCGACTGGACGATCGCAGACGATCGCATCCTCTGGGATGGCACCACTGAAATTCTTTCCGCGCACAGCGATGCCGAGCGGCTGTGGCGCGGCGAAAGCTTTCGCAACTGGATCGGTTCGGAGGGCCGCGAGAAGCTCAAAGGCGTCATCGAGAAGCCGTCGATGAACGACATGGCCTTCGACTTCGAATTCGAAGTGGCCTCGGCGATGGGCGCGGTGTGGTTCGAGATGCGCGGCGTGCGCGTGCCGACGCAGAAAGGCGGCGCCGAGCGTCTCGCCGGGACCTTGCGCATCATCACCGAAAAAAAGCGCGATGCGCAGCGCCTGACCTATCTGGCGACGCGCGACGAGCTGACCGGCCATCTCAATCGCACCAGCCTGCGCGAGAAACTCGCCGAAGCCATCGAGTCTGCGAAAGCGGAAGAGCGCACTTGCGCCTATCTCGTCGCTTCCATCGACCGGCTGGCGATGCTCAACGAAGCCTATGGCTTCGGCGCCGCCGACGAAGTGATCGTGGCTTGCGGCGAGCGGCTGGCACTCTCGCTGCGCGGCAGCGACGTGATCGGGCGCACGGCGGGCAACAAGCTCGGCGTCATTCTGGGCAATTGCAGCGAGCGCGAGATCGCGCTGGTGGCCGAGCGCTTGCGCAACAGCGTGCGCAGCGAAGTGATCACCACGCGCAGCGGCACGGTGTCGGCGACAATCTCGGTGGGCGCGGTGTGGCTGCCCTCGGGCGCCGCCTCGAGCCAGGAAGCGATGCTGCGCGCGGAAGAAGCGCTGGAGCAGGCGCGCGATGCCGGCCGCGACGGATTTGCCGTCTACACCAAATCGCCCCAGCGCGAGACCGCGCGCCGGCGCCTGATGGCGGTCGCGGACGAAGTGGTGGCCGCGCTCAACGACGAGCGCCTGCTCTTTGCCTACCAGCCCATCGTCAACGCCAAGACGCGGCAGGCGGAGCACCACGAATGCCTGCTGCGCATGAAGCGCACCGACGGCACCATCGCCAGCGCCGGGCAATTCATCCCGGCAGTCGAGCAACTCGGCCTGGTGCGGCTGGTGGATCGCAACGCGCTGGAGATGACGGTCGCCAAGCTGCACGCCAATCCCGCTGTTTCGCTGGCAGTCAACGTCTCGGGCACGACGGCGCGCGATCCTTCATGGCTGCAGTCCTTCATCAATTACGTGCGCGCCAATCATCAGGTGGCGCAACGCATCATCGTGGAGCTGACGGAAACCGCCGCGCTACATGCTTTCGAGGACAATGTGAAATTCATCTCCAGCTTGCGCAACATGGGCTGCCGCGTGGCGATCGACGATTTCGGCGCCGGCTACACTTCATTCCGCAATCTGCAGATGCTGCATGTCGATATGGTCAAGATCGACGGCGCCTATGTGAAGGAGTTGTCCGCCTCGCCCGACAACCAGATCTTCGTGCGCACGCTGGTGGACCTCGCCCAGAACTTCAACCTGAAGACGGTGGCCGAATGGGTCGGCTCGGCGCAAGACGCCGACCTGCTCGAAAGCTTCGGCGTCGATTACTTCCAAGGCTACCATTTCGGCGAACCGGTGATCGATCCGGGATGGGCGAAAGTCTAGCTATTTGCGCTGCGCGAGTTCCGAGAGCTGGCGGCGCATCGCTTCGATTTCGCTTTTCAACTCGCTGATCTCTTCCGATGGCCTGGGCTGCGCGGCCGCGCCGTTCGTGGCTTTTGGCTTCTCCGCCTCGCCCGCGGCGTTCGCCAGGCCGAACGGCGTGAACATCTTCATGGCGCGCTCGAACATGGCGAGGTTCTGGCGCGTCATCGCCTCCAGCGCGTTCGATCCGCCACCGAAAGCTTCGGCCATGCGGCTGCGCATCGCGTCCTGGTTCTTGGTGAAGCTGTCCATGCTCATGTCGAGATAGCCGGGCACGAAGGCTTGCAGCGAATCGCCATAGAAGCGGATGAGCTTGCGCAGGAACTGGATGGGCAGAAGATTCTGGCCCTTGGACTCTTCCTCGAAAATAATCTGGGTAAGCACCGAGCGGGTGATGTCTTCGCCGCTGCGCGCGTCGCGCACTTCGAATTCGACGCCGTCCTTCACCATTTGCGACAGATGATCGAGCGTCACATAGGCGGAGGTCTGCGTGTTGTAGAGACGCCGGTTGGCGTATTTCTTGATGACGACCGGCTCGCCGGATTTTGGATTTTCTTCTGCCACTGACCGACCTTGGATAGGACTCCCGCGGGCGCCTCTTGCGGAGCGTTCCCTCGCGTCAACACAGCATCACATATCCCACGCTGTCCAGTGCCTAATTGTGGTTTCGGTGCAGCGCACCAACGGTTCCAGGCAATAAGTATTTGAAATAACGAAGCAATTCGGCCCGGTTTACCTAAGCTCGCATTCGCGGCAATTTGCATCCGGCTTAGATCAAGAGGTTTGCCATGACCGATGTCGTCATCGTTTCCGCCGCGCGCACCGCCGTCGGCTCCTTCAACGGCGCGTTCGCAAGCGTGCCCGCGCACGACCTCGGCAAGGTCGCGATCGCTGCTGCGCTGAAGCGCGCCGATGTGGCGCCCAAGGATGTCTCCGAAACCATCATGGGGCAGATCCTCACTGCCGCGCAGGGCCAGAACCCAGCGCGTCAGGCGAGCGTCGCCGCCGGCATCCCTTATGAAACGCCGGCGTGGATCGTGAACCAGCTTTGCGGTTCGGGATTGCGCGCGGTGGCGCTCGGCATGCAGCAGATCGTGAACGGCGATGCGAGCATCATCGTCGCCGGCGGCCAGGAATCGATGAGCCAGGCGCCGCACGCCGCTTACTTGCGCGCCGGTCAGAAAATGGGCGCGCTCGAATTCATCGACACGATGTTGAAAGACGGATTGATCGACGCCTTCCACGGCTATCACATGGGCACCACGGCCGAGAACGTGGCGCGCGAATGGCAGATCACGCGCGAGATGCAGGACAAGTTCGCCGTCGCCTCGCAGAACAAGGCCGAAGCCGCGCGCAAAGCCGGACGCTTCAAGGACGAGATCGCGCCCGTCACCATCAAGGGCCGCAAGGGCGACACCATCGTCGATACCGACGAGTTCATCCGCGATGGCGTGACCCTCGAAGGCATTCAGGGATTGAAGCCTGCCTTCCAGAAAGACGGCACTGTCACCGCCGCCAATGCGAGCGGCATCAATGACGGCGCGGCTGCTGTGGTGCTGATGACGGCGAAGGAAGCGCAGGCGCGCGGATTGAAGCCGTTGGCGCGCATTGCGTCGTGGGCGACGGTGGGCGTCGATCCGGCGGTGATGGGCTCCGGCCCGATCCCCGCTTCGCGCAAGGCGCTGGAACGCGCGGGCTGGAAAGCCGAGCAGCTCGATCTCATCGAAGCCAACGAAGCCTTCGCCGCGCAAGCTTGCGCCGTGAACAAGGACATGGGCTGGGACACGAACAAAGTGAACGTCAACGGAGGCGCCATCGCCATCGGCCATCCCATCGGCGCATCGGGCGCGCGCGTGCTCACCACCCTGCTCTACGAAATGGGCAAGCGCGACGCCCACAAGGGTCTCGCCACGCTCTGCATCGGCGGCGGCATGGGCATCGCCATGTGCGTGGAGCGGTAGCGGAACGCACCAGCCGGAGAGTGCGTGGAGCGGTAATCCAGCGGTTTTGCACCCACGCGACATTTCTGGTTTAGAATAGCGCCCAAAGAACAATAATCTTCGGGAGCGAAACATGGCGCGGGTTGCGGTTGTCACGGGCGGCACACGAGGCATTGGTGAAGCGATATCCGTCGCACTGAAGAATGCCGGGTACAAAGTTGCCGCGAACTACATGGGCAACGACGAGCGCGCCAAGGCGTTCAGCGAAAAGCATGGCATCGCCACCTACAAATGGAACGTGGCGAACTTCGAGGAATGCGCGGCGGGGATGGCCAAG
>DASXFK010000102.1:0-16465 GCA_036489635.1 Rhizomicrobium sp.
GAGATGAACAAGGCGCTCAGCCACGGCCGCGACCAGCTCGGCGAATACGCGCCGCGCATCGAGCAGATCAAGATTCCGACCGACAAGATCCGCGACGTGATCGGCTCGGGCGGCAAGGTGATCCGCGAAATCGTCGAAAAGACCGGCGCCAAGATCAATGTGGAAGACGACGGCACCATCAAGATCGCATCTGCCGACGGCGAATCGATCGCGGCGGCGCTCAAATGGATTCGCGGCCTCACCGCGGAACCCGAAGTCGGCCAGATCTACGACGGCAAGATCGTCAAGGTGATGGATTTCGGCGCCTTCGTGAACTTCTTCGGACCCAAGGACGGCCTCGTCCATGTTTCGGAACTGGCGGCGCAGCGCGTCAACAAGCCGTCCGATGTGGTCAAGGAAGGCCAGGCCGTGAAAGTGAAGCTGCTCGGCTTCGACGATCGCGGCAAGGTCCGCCTCTCGATGAAGCAGGTCGATCAGGCGACGGGCGAAGACCTGTCGAAGAAGGCCAAAGCCGCCGAAGCGACGGGCTGAAGCATCCGCTTTTCTCATTGCACACCCGCCCGCGAGACATACGTCCCGCGGGCGGTTTTGTTTCGGGATGGCTTGCAAATCGCACATATCTGTGCGATCATATCTGTGTGAACGGCCACGAATTCGAGCGCAGGATCAAAAAGGCTGGCCGCAAGCGTGGCGTCGCGGTGTCTTTCGACGCGGGTCGCGGCAAAGGTAGCCACGGGCGGCTTTATTTTGGAAGCCGCTTCACGACGCTAAAGGACCGGCGCAAGGAAATCGGTCCGGGGTTGCTGAAGGCAATGCTCGATCAGCTTGGGCTTACGCGTGATGAGTTGGAGAAATAAATGGCAAATGTCGCATTTGGCTATCCTTATAAATTGCAGCGCCAGGAAAACGGCTGGTGGCTCGTTCGCTTCCCCGATGTTCCCGAGGCTCTGACCGAAGGGGAAACCAAGGAAGAAGCATTCGAGAATGCGAAGGATTGTCTCATCGCTGCGCTGGAGGGTTATGTGAAGGCGGGTAAATCCATTCCCCGCCCGCCATTCAAGGGCGAGCGCGTTGTGCTGCCATCGCTGGTTACAGCCAAGTTGGCGGTTTATGAAGCTATGCGAAGCCATCGTTGGTCTAGGGTCAAGTTGGCGCAGAAATTGGGCATGCCCGAAAATTCGGTTCGGCGATTGCTCGATCTTCGCCACAGTTCGCATATGTGGGTCATCGACGAAGCGCTTCATAAGATGAATGCGCAGCTTCCGATCAATCTCCCGAAATCCGGCAACAAGGCTGCCTAGCCATGCCCAAGATCGATCTTGAAACTGCCATCGTGCGCAAGGGTTCGAGTTATCCGGCACCGTTCGATGCGCCTTGCGCCGAACGTGTCCGCAGGCGGCTGGGCGATGCGGGCGGGCTGACCGATTTCGGCGTCAATCTGCTCACGCTTCCGCCGGGCGTGTGGTCAAGCCAGCGCCACTGGCATTCCGGGGAAGACGAGTTCGTCCATGTCCTCGCCGGCGAGGTGACGCTGATCACCGACAAGGGCGAGGAGATTTTGCGCGCGGGTGACTATGCGGCGTTTGCCAAAGGAGTGGCTGACGGGCATTGCATCGTCAATCGTTCCAATGCGCCTGCCATTTTGCTCGAAGTGGGTACGCGCTCGGGCGACGACGTCTGCACCTATTGCGACATCGACATGACGATCGATTCCAGGATTGGCTGGTACGCGCACAAGGACGGCACGCCTTATCCGCCGCCGGGCGGGAAGTAGCGCATATCTCTTTCCTCGCTGTCGTGATCGTCGTCTGGCTGTGCGGCATAATTCCGGGGTTTCAGATTTGCCGGGTAGTGCGGTCCATGAAAGTCGCCGAGGCCACGGCGACAAGACGTGGCTGCGCGCCCTATCGAGCATCGGGACAGCCTTTGCGTTCACCATCGCTTATGCGCTCACACGCAGCCTGTGGTGGCCGATGCTGATCCATAGCTTCATGGGCCTTTATGGCGCGTGGAGCGGCTATCGGCTGAACCGAAACGCAGTTGCGTAGCGACGGAAATGCGACCGGATTCATCATTCCGCGCAGCAGTTTGGTTAATGCGCGTTAGCCATTCTTGTGCGGGCGGGCGCGCGCCGGTAGGTTCGCAGTCCCGCGGAGAGTGGTCTTCATGGCAACGGCAATGCGTTTCATCAGTCTCATCCTGATCGCGATCGGGTTGATGCTGCTCGGGGCCGACGTCATAACCTCGCTCGAGAAGGGGCATGTCACCGTGCGTTCGCTCGATCAGGTGTGGTCGGATATCACGGCGCAAGGCTTGCTCGAATTCAAGGCGTGGCTCGATCACCATTTGTCGGTGGGCCTGGCCAACGGCGTGAAGTCGTTTCTGAACGTCTATAGCTGGGCGCCGTTCGGCGTAGTGGGGGTGATCCTCGCCTTCCTCGTTGGCCGCGGCCACGAAGACGAAGCCTAGCGGTTCTTTCCCGGCACCCAGAGGACGTCTTTCGCGCCTTTGTCGTTGGCGAAGCGACTGGCGACGAAGAGGTGATCCGATAGCCGGTTCACATATTTCATCGCGGCGGCGCTGAGTTCTTCTTTCTCAGCTAGTTCCACCATCAACCGTTCCGCGCGGCGCGTGACGGTGCGCGCCAGATGCAGATACGCGGCGGCGGGCGTTCCACCCGGCAGCACGAAGGAGTTGAGCGGCGCAAGATCGGCATTCATCGCGTCAATCTCCTGCTCCAGCCGTTCCACCTGCGCGTCGGCGATGCGCAACGCGCCTTCGCTGCGCTTGCTCGACAAGGGCACGGTAAGATCGGCGCCGAGATCGAACAGATCGTTTTGGATGCGCGCCAGCATCGCATCGAACTCGCCATGCGTGTGCAGGCGCGCCAGACCGAGCGCCGCGTTCGCTTCGTCCACCGTGCCATAAGCCGCCACGCGCAGCGCATGTTTGGGCACGCGGCTACCGTCGCCAAGCCCCGTTTGGCCCTTGTCGCCGGTTTTCGTGTAGATGCGGTTCAGAACGACCATGCGCCAAGGCTATATCGCCCACAATTCCTTGGCGAGAGGCTATGGTTGCAGCGTGAGTAGCCGCGGCCGATACTCCCCAATTGCCGCCTTCAGGGCCGATCGAAGCAGGCGTCAGGGCATAGGCTCGACGGCACGTTCTTTCCGGAGATATGGCCATGCTGCATATCGGATCGCTCAATCTTTTCGATTGCCTGCTGATTGCCGATCTCTGCGTCGTTATTCCGCTTCTTCAAATTCGCACGAGTCTGCGCGCGGAAAAGAATCGTCCGCAACGCAGCATGGCTCAACGCGCGCCGTTTAACTTCGCCATCTTCGGCACGCCGTTGATTGGTTTGGCGCTCGACTGGTGGATGAGCGGTCGATCCGCCACGGATTTGGGACTGGCATATCCCGTTCCCTGGCCCGGCCAGATCGGGCTTTTGATCGCGTTACTTCTTTGTCTCGGTCTTTTTGTCTCGTCGTTGTGGCCGAGCACGGCTTCCAAACGGGCGGATTTGCTCACCCGATTGAAGGATGGGGGTTTGTTGATAACCTCCATCACCGATTTCGCAATCTTCGTGCCTCTGGCGCTGTTGATCGGCTGTGGCACGGAAATCCTGTTTCGGGGATTTCTCTTCTGGGCATTCGATCCCGTTCTGGGCTGGGCCGGTGCCGTCGCCATCATGGCGCTTGCCTATGGCTTGGGCCACGGCTTTCGCGATTGGCGCGCCGCATTGGGAAGCCTCGTGTCGGCGATTTTGTTCGCGCTCGCCTATGCGCTCACGCGCAGCCTATGGTGGCTGATGCTGTTTCACACCTTTGTGGCGTTGAGTGCGGCATGGTCCGGCTATCGCGCGGCGCGAATGGCCGGCGCGGTCGCGACGGCGGATTTTTCGTAAGGTTGCAGCGCTGCCAGCCGTCGCTATATTCCGTCCACGACAAAGGATACCTCCATGCCCGTCGACGCGCCTGAAATCATCGAAGTGGACGATACCCGCGTGGCCTGCGATGGCGGCGGCGGGGCGCTCGGCCATCCCAAGGTCTATCTGGAGATGGGCGACGAGACATTCGTCGAATGCGGCTATTGCGACCGCAAGTTCGTTTTGCGGGCCGGAGCACACGCGCATTGACCACATCGCGGCCGATCAAGAAGGGCGATCATCTCTATCTCGTTGACGGATCGGGTTATCTGTTTCGCGCCTATCACGCGCTGCCGCCGCTTTCGCGCAAATCCGACGGCCTGCCGGTGGGCGCGGTCTCCGGCTATTGCAACATGCTGTGGAAGTTCCTCGAGGAGCTGAGGGATGGCGACCGTCCCACGCATCTGGCGGTGATCTTCGATGCCAGCGAAAAGACCTTCCGCAACAAGATCTACGATCAATACAAGGCGAACCGGCCGCCGCCGCCGGAAGATTTGATCCCGCAATTTCCACTGGTACGCGAGGCGACGCGCGCGTTCAGCGTCGCCTGCGTCGAGATGAACGGTTACGAGGCTGACGATCTGATCGCCACCTACGCGACGCAAGCCCGCAAAAAGGGCGCGCGCACCACCATCGTGTCGTCCGACAAGGATCTGATGCAGCTCGTCGTCGATGGCGAGATCGAATTGTACGACACGATGAAGAACAAGCGCATCGCCTCGGCCCAGGTGCTGGAGAAATTCGGCGTGCCGCCGTCGAAGGTGATCGAGGTGCAGGCGCTGGCGGGCGACTCCGTGGACAACGTGCCCGGCGTGCGCGGCATCGGCATCAAGACCGCCGCCGAGCTCATCAATCAATATGGCGATCTGGAAACGCTGCTGAAACGCGCGGGCGAAATCAAGCAGCCCAAGCGCCGTGAGTCGCTGATCGAGCAGGCAGACAACGCGCGCCTCTCCAAGAAACTGGTGATCCTCGACTGCAACGTGCCGGTGAAGGAAGAGATCGCCGAATTCGGCGCCTCCGAACCGGAACCCAATAAACTCATCGCATTCCTGAAAGCGATGGAGTTCAGCACGCTCACCAAGCGCGCGTCTGAAAAGCTCGGCGTGGTGGCCGATGCGATTGGCGCTGCTGCCGATCCTGCCGAGAAAGCGTTGCCCGCGCCGGGCAAGAGCGCCGCGCTCCAGGCCGAGCCGCCGCCTGCGAGCAAAGCGCCAACCGAAGCTACCGGCCCAGGCGCCGTGCTGGACCGCGATTCGTGGATGAAGCCGATCGATCACGACGCCTACGAAGCGGTGACAACGATGCCGCGCCTCGAGCATTGGATCGCGCGCGCGAGAGAGACGGGCGTCGTTTGCATCGACACCGAGACCACCTCGCTCGATGCGATGCAGGCGGGCTTGTGCGGCGTGAGCCTCGCGGTGGCGCCGAATGAGGCTTGTTATATTCCGTGCGGTCATCGCGCTGGCGACGGCTTGGATTTCGGCGCGGACAAAGGCAAGGTCGCGCAGCTTCCCGAAAAGGATGTGCTCGCCAAGCTAAAGCCGCTGCTGGAAGACCCGACGGTTCTCAAAGTCGCGCAAAATCTGAAATACGACTACCTGATGTTCGCGCAACGCGGGATTTTCGTCACGCCGTTCGACGACACCATGCTGATGTCTTATGTGCTCGATGGCGGCAAGAACGGTCACGGCATGGACGAACTCTCCGAGCTGCATTTGAGCCACAAGCCGATTTCGTTCAGCGACGTGGCTGGCAAGGGCAAAGACAAAGTCACGTTCGATTGCGTGTCGGTGAAGGACGCCACGCGCTATTCCGCCGAAGACGCCGACGTAACACTGCGCCTTCATGCGCTTCTCAAGCCGCGTCTGGTGCAAACCGGCAAGGTTACGGTGTACGAAACGCTCGAGCGCGCGCTCATTCCCGTACTGGTGGAGATGGAACGCGCGGGCATCAGCGTCGATCCGGATTTCCTGCGCAAGCTCTCCAACGATTTTGCCAAGACGCAATCGGGGCTGGAAAAGGAAATCCACAAGCTTGCGGGCGGCGAATTCAATATCGGCTCTCCCAAGCAGCTCGGCGATTTTTTCTTCGGCACGATGAAGCTTCCGGGCGGGCGCAAGACCAAAACCGGCGCGTGGTCCACCGATGCCGATGTGCTTGAAGACCTGGCTTCGCAAGGCCACGACATCGCCAAGAAGGTGCTTGCGTGGCGGCAACTGGCGAAGCTGCGCGGCACATACACCGAAGCGCTGCCGACTTATGTGAACCCCAATACCGGCCGCGTGCATACATCCTATCAGATGGCGGCGGCGAGCACGGGGCGTCTGGCCTCCACCGATCCGAATTTGCAGAACATTCCGATCCGCACCGAGGAAGGCCGGCGCATCCGCAAGGCATTTATCGCCGCGCCCGGATCGAAGCTGATCAGCGCCGATTACAGCCAGATCGAACTGCGCCTGCTGGCGCATATCGCCGACATCCCGCAGCTGAAGAAAGCCTTCGCCGACGATCTCGATATTCACGCCATGACGGCATCGGAAATTTTCGGTGTGCCGGTGAAAGGCATGCCGCGCGAAGTGCGAAGCCGCGCCAAGGCGATCAATTTCGGTATCGTCTATGGCATCTCGGCGTTCGGGCTCGCCAACCAGCTTGGCATCGCGCGCAGCGACGCGGACGACTACATCAAGAAATATTTCCAGCGCTTCCCCGGCATCCGCGAATACATGGATGCGACCAAGGCGTTCGCGCGCAAGGCCGGTTATGTCGAAACGCTGTTCGGCCGGCGCATCCATATCCGCGAGATCAATTCGTCCAATCCCAGTTTCAGAGGCGGCGCGGAACGGGCAGCAATCAACGCGCCGATCCAGGGCACGGCCGCCGATGTCATCCGCCGCGCCATGATCCGCATGCCGGGCGCGCTGGCCGCGAAAAAGCTGAAAACCAAGATGCTGCTGCAGGTGCATGACGAACTGGTGTTCGAAGCGCCCGACAAGGAAGTGGACGCGGTGATCGCGGTGGCAAAATCGGTGATGGAGAAAGCGGCGCTCCCCGCGCTCGATCTCACCGTGCCGCTCGATGTCGACGCCCGCGCCGCCCAAAACTGGGACGAAGCGCACTAGCAAAAAATGTCATGGCCCGACTTGATCGGGCCACCCAGCGAGCGCGCGTCTGCGCGCGAATAGAAGTTCATTGGGATGCAGACGCATCCCTACTGGGTGGCCCGATCAAGTCGGGCCATGACAAATTTTAGCTAACTGTGGATCGAAAGATCCCGTATCGTCGCGTTCTCTCCACACAGCGCGCATTCTGGATCGGGCTTCACGCGCACTTTGCGGAATGTGGTTGAGAGTGCGTCGTAGATCAGAAGGTGCCCGGCGAGGCTGTCGCCGATGCGCGCGATCTCCTTGAGCACCTCCAGCGCCTGCAGCGTACCCATGACGCCGGCGGCTGCACCCAACACACCGGTTTCGGAGCAGGACGGCGCGGTGCCGGGCGGCGGCGGCTCGGGGAAGATGCAGCGGTAACACGGATGCACACCGTCATGCGCTTTGAAGGTCGCGAGCTGCCCGTCGAATTCCGTCACGGCGGCGGAGACGAGAATCTTTTTCGCAAAAAAACACGCGTCGTTGATCAGAAAGCGCGTGGCGAAATTGTCCGAGCCATCAGCGACAATGTCGTAGCCCGAAATAATCTCGCGCGCGTTCGCGGCGGTAAGGCGCGCATCGTGCTGCACGACTTTCACATGCGGATTGATCGCCGCGATGGCATCCGCCGCCGATTGCGTTTTGCGCCGTCCCACATCGGCGGTGCGATGCGCGATCTGGCGCTGCAAATTGGAGAGCGACACCTCGTCGAAATCGACAATTCCGATGGTGCCCACACCGGCCGCCGCCAGATAGAGCAGGACCGGACTGCCCAGGCCACCCGCGCCCACCACCAGCACCCTGCCTGCCTTGAGCCGTGCCTGACCCGCACCCCCCACTTCCCGCAGCACGATGTGGCGGGCATAGCGTTCCAGTTCTTCGTCCAATAAGGCCATGAAATGTCTTAGCGCGTGGGGGTTTTGGTCGAAAGCGCCGCCAATTCCGGGCGCGGCAATTGGTCTTTAGGCTAGTTCCAGGGTTTTCTTGCCTTTTTGGCTCCTGCGGGTAGTTGGTTTGCCGGGAACGGGCCCCAGGGCCTATTCTTTTCACACAGAACGAATGCCGCCGGGCGGGTCCGCCCGCAATCAGGCGGCGGGGTCGCTAGCAGGAGCACATATGGCACAGGACAGCGGGGCCTTCGGGCTTGAAGCGCATGGTTTTCGCAATCTGAAGGCGGTCCATTGGAACCTGCCGGTACCGGCGCTCTATGAGGAATCCCTCCAGCGCCGCGAAGGCCATGTCGCCAAAAACGGCCCGATCGTCGTCCTCACCGGCCAGCACACCGGCCGCTCGGCCAACGACAAATTCGTGGTGCGCGATGCCAACAGCGAAAACCAGGTGTGGTGGGACAACAACAAGTCCATATCCCCTGCGCAGTTCGACACGCTCTATGCCGATATGATGGCGTTCGCGGAAGGCCGCGAGCTGTTCGCGAAGGATCTCTTCGGCGGCGCCGATCTGCAATATCGCCTGCCGGTGCGCATCGTCACCGAATATGCGTGGCACTCTTTGTTCGTGCATCAGCTTCTGATCCGTCCGAAGGCGCAAGAGCTGAAGGGCTTCAATCCGGAATTCGTCATTGTCGATCTGCCGAACTTCCGCGCGAGTCCCGCGAAGCATGGCTCGGCCAGCGAAACCGTGATCGCGGTCAACTTCACCAAGAAGATGATCCTCATCGGCGGCACCTCTTATGCCGGCGAAATGAAGAAGTCGGTGTTCACGATCCTGAACTATTTGCTTCCGCCCCGGCGCGTGATCGGGATGCATTGCTCGGCGAATGTCGGCAAGGACGGCAAGGCGGCGATTTTCTTCGGCCTGTCGGGCACCGGCAAGACGACCTTGTCGGCCGATGCCTCGCGCACGCTCATCGGCGATGACGAGCATGGCTGGGGCGAGCACGGCGTCTTCAATTTCGAGGGCGGCTGCTATGCGAAGGTGATCCGCCTCAGCCGCGAGAACGAGCCGGAGATTTACGCCACCACCGAACGCTTCGGCACGGTGCTCGAGAACGTGGTGATGGATCCCAAGACCCGCGAACTCGATCTCGACGATGCGAAATACGCCGAGAACACTCGCGCCGCCTATCCGATCGACTTCATTCCGAACGCCAGCGAGACGGGCCGCGCCGGTCATCCGAAGAACGTGATCCTTCTCACCGCCGATGCGTTCGGTGTGTTGCCGCCCGTCGCCAAGCTCACGCCGAGCCAGGCGATGTATCACTTCCTCTCCGGCTTCACCGCGAAAGTGGCGGGCACGGAGAAAGGCCTCGGCAAAGAGCCGCAGCCGACATTCTCCACCTGCTTCGGCGCGCCGTTCATGCCGCGCCATCCGACGGAATACGGCAATCTGCTGCGCGATCTCATCGCCCAGCACGGTTCGGATTGCTGGCTGGTGAACACCGGCTGGACAGGGGGCGCCTTCGGCACCGGCTCGCGCATGCCGATCAAGGCGACGCGCACATTGCTCGCCGCCGCGCTCGCCGGCAGCCTCGCCAATGCCGAGATGCGCATCGATCCGCACTTCAAGTTCCGCGTGCCCGTTGCGGTGCCGGGCGTGGATTCGAAAATCCTCAACCCGCGCGACACCTGGGCCGACAAGGCCGCCTATGACGCGCAGGCCAAAAAGCTGGTCGGCATGTTCCGCGACAATTTCAAGAAATTCGAAGCCCATGTCGGCAAGGACGTGCTGGAAGCGGCCCCCATGCTGGCGGAAGCGGCAGAATAGACGCCACACATTCGTTGAAAAAGGCCCGCGGAGAAAAACCGCGGGCCTTTTGCTTTTGGCGCTATGCTGGCGGCTGATCGCTATCAGGAGACCATCGTGGAAAAGCGCAGGCTTGGAAAATCGCAATTGACGATCGCGCCGCTGATGCTGGGCGGCAATGTGTTCGGTTGGACGGCGGATGAGAAGGCGAGCTTTGCCGTGCTGGATGCGTTCGTCGATGCGGGGCTTAACGCCATCGACACGGCGGATGTCTATTCTGCGTTCGTGCCCGGCAACAAGGGCGGCGAATCCGAAACTGTGCTGGGCAACTGGTTCGCGGCGCGCAAGAACCGCGGCAAGGTCGTGCTGGCCACCAAGGTCGGCATGCTCGCCATCGACGGCAAGTCCGGGCTCTCAAGGGCGCATATCGCGCGCGCGGTGGAAGATTCACTGAAGCGTCTGAAGACCGATTACATCGACCTGTATTTCGCCCATCGCGACGATGAGAGCACGCCGCTGGAGGAAACGCTGGAAGCCTTCGCCGCGCTGGTGAAAGCGGGCAAGGTGCGCACCATCGGCGCGTCCAACTATTCGCCTGCGCGGCTGAAAGAGGCGCTGGCGGTCAGCGAAAAGAAATCGCTGCCGCGCTACGAAGTGCTGCAGCCGCATTACAATCTCGCCGACCGCAAGGTTTATGAAGCCGAGCTGCAGGCGGTGTGTCGCGACAATGATCTCGGCGTCGTGCCCTATTTCGCGCTGGCGCTGGGCTTTCTCACCGGCAAATACCGCAGCGAAGCCGACGCCAGCAAAAGCCCACGCGGCGACCGCGTGGTGAAAGGCTATCTGAACGATCGCGGCAAGAAGATTCTGGCGGCGCTGGATTCCGTGTCAGCGCGCCTGAAAGCAACGCCTGCGCAAGTGTCGTTGGCGTGGCTGATGGCGCGTCCCACAATCACCGCACCCATCGCCAGCGCGACATCGGTGGCGCAGATGCACGATCTTGTCGCGGCCGTGAAATTGAAACTCGATCGTGACGCGATGGCCGAACTCGATGCGGCAAGTGAGGAAAAATAAGCAAAATTTTCATCCTGGATGGCGCGTCGGCACCAATCCGGGACCCATCGCAAATGAGATTTCCATGGGCCCTGGTTCGGCGCGATGCGCGCGCATCGCTCGACCGGGATGACAGTTATTTTTGCCTATAGACCCACACCCGCGCGGGCGGCAGGTTGCGCCAGATGAAGGCGGCGCGTTTGACCGTTGCGCCGATGGGCGCCGGGATCGGCGGCTCCAGGCCGTAAGAGAACTGCACATAGTGTGCGCCGGGCGCCAGGCGCGCGAGGGCGCCTTCGATCAGCATGCGGCGGCGCTCCGGCGGATGGTTCAGAAGCGGAAGGCCCGAAACGATTCCGGCGAACGGCACGGGGCTTCCCAAGGTGCGCTCCAGATCGAAGG
This sequence comes from Rhizomicrobium sp., assembly GCA_036489635.1. Classification (GTDB taxonomy): domain Bacteria; phylum Pseudomonadota; class Alphaproteobacteria; order Micropepsales; family Micropepsaceae; genus Rhizomicrobium. The sequence goes on from DASXFK010000102.1 coordinate 11,233, forward strand.
CATCGCCGCGCACCACATTCACGCTGGGGAAACGCTCGGCCACCATCGCCGCAAAGTCGGCGTCGTATTCGATGGCGGTGATGCGCTCGGGCGCCACGCCGCGCGCGATCAACGCTTCGGTCACCACGCCGGTGCCCGGACCCAATTCCAACACCGGCCCCACAATCTCCGGATCGATCTGCGCTGCGATCGCACGGGCCAGTCGCGGGCTCGATGGCACGATGGCGCCCACATTCTTGGGCCGCGCGATCAACCCGCGCAGGAATTGCAGATGCTCGGCGGCGGTGTTGGTGGCCATTCCTGTCAATATCCTCGTTGCACGTCTTCCATACGCGATCGGCGATTGACGCTGCCCCCGCCGAATCGGACGATTTGACGGCAAAAAAGCCGAAAGCGAACCGATGCAAAGACAACGCGAAACGGCCGAAAAGTTCCATGCTCTCCATGCGCGGGGCCGCCTCCTCATTCTGCCCAATGCGTGGGACGCCGCAAGCGCGAAACTCGCCGAAACGGCGGGCGCCGAGGCCATCGCCACCTCCAGCGCGGCCTTGGCCTGGAGCCACGGTTATGCGGATGGCCAGTTCCTGCCCGCGACCGCATTTCTCGCTGCAGTGCGGGAGATCGTCCGTATAGCGAAAGTTCCCGTGACCGTGGACAGCGAGATGGGCTTTGCGGATACGCCCGATGGTGTCGCGCGCTTTGTGCTGTCGCTGGCGGAGGTGGGCGTTGTGGGCATCAATCTGGAGGACGGCACATCGCCGCCGGAACTTCTGGTGGCTAAGATCAAGGCGATCAAGGCCGCCGCGAAAGATGCGGACATCTTCATCAACGCGCGCACTGATGTGTATCTGGCCAATCTCGTCGGCGACGATGTCAAGCTCGCCGAAGCGATCCGGCGCGGCAAGCTTTACGCGGCTGCCGGCGCGGACGGATTGTTCGTGCCCGCGCTCAACGATCTTTCCGGCATCCGCGAGGTCGTGGGCGCGATCGATCTGCCGGTGAATATTCTGACCATGAAAGCGACGCCGCCCATCGCGCAGTTGAAAGAAGCCGGTGTGCGCCGCGTAAGCGCCGGCGCGGAACCCGGGCGTGCGGCTTACGGCGCCGCCATGCGTGGCATGAAGATGCTGCTGGACGACGGCAAATACGATGCGATCTTTTCTTCAGCCGCGGACTGCCCGAATTTCAACAAGGCGTTTGGATAAGGTTGCTTGCACTCACCCGGCATGCGCTAAGATTGTCCGTCGCGTGGCGCCTCAAGGAGACGGAATGATCGCTATTGTAGGCGCCGGACTCGGTGGCCTCACCCTTGCGCGCGTTTTGCATATCCATGGAATCGATGTGCGGATTTTCGAAGCCGATGCGTCGCCGGCTGTGCGCCATCAGGGTGGCATGCTCGATATGCATGAAGAATCCGGGCAGGCCGCGCTGCGCGCCGCCGGTCTGTTCGATCGGTTCCGCGGGCTTGTTCTCGATCAGGGCGATGCTCTGCGCATCCTCGACAAAACAGGCACGGTCAGGTTGGAAGAAGCGGGAAACGGTACCCGGCCTGAAGTCGAACGTGGCGCTTTGCGCGATCTGTTCGCGTCATCGTTGCCCAAAGATGCGATCCATTGGGATCGCAAGGTCACGGACGTTAAAGCGCTCGGTCCAGGCGGATACGAGATCGTCTTTGCCGATGGCAGCACATTCAAGGCCGATGTCCTGATCGGCGCAGACGGTGCCTGGTCGAGAGTGCGCATGCTATTGTGCGATGCCGTTCCGGCCTATTGCGGCTTGTTTTTTGCCGAAGTGCGAATTTTCAACGCAGATTCCAAGCACCCGGAACTTGCAGCCATCGTCGGCAGCGGGACGATGTTGGCCCTGTCGGATGAGAAAGGCATTCTCGCCCATCGCGAGCCCAACGACGAACTTTGCGCCCATGCCGCGTTCAGAGCGCCGGAGGAATGGTGGAAGACCAACGCGACATCCGGCGCGGTCCTGGAGCGCTTCGCCGATTGGCATAAAGATCTTCGCGGCTTGATCGTTCAGGGCGAAGACACGCTGGTTCCGCGCCCGATATATGCGTTGCCTATCGGGCTTCGCTGGGAACGGCGACCGGGTCTCACCCTGATCGGCGACGCGGCGCATCTGATGTCGCCATTCGCAGGTGAGGGCGCGAACCTGGCGATGCGGGATGGAGCCGAGCTGGCTCTTGCGATCGCGGCGCATCCGGACCGGCTCGAAGACGCGCTGGCGCAATATGAGACCGCGATGTTCCCGCGCAGCGCCGATGCCGCCACGGAATCGGCTCAAAACCTTGAAACCTGCTTCAATGCGGATGCGCCGCAAGGTCTCGTGGATTTCTTTTCGTCGATGGGAACGTCTGGCGCCTAAGCTTCGCCCTTCCAGAAATCCTTCACCTTGGCGAAGAAGCCCTCTGACTCCGGTTGTGCGCCGGGCTGGGCTTCCAGTTCAAACTGGCGCAGCAGGTCTTTCTGCTTCCTGGTGAGCTTCACGGGCGTCTCGACCATCAGCTCGACATAAAGATCGCCGGTCATGCCGCCGCCGCGCAGCACCGGCATGCCTTTGCCGCGCAAGCGGAACTGGCGGCCCGATTGCGTGCCGTCGGGAATGGAAACGCGCGTGCGCCCGCCGTCCAACGTCGGCACTTCGATGGAGCCGCCAAGCGAGGCGGTGACGAACGAAACCGGCGCGCGGCAATAGATGTCGTGCCCGTCGCGGCTGAAGATCGCGTGCGGCTTCACGGCAATGAAAATGTAGAGATCGCCCGCCGGGCCGCCGTTCAATCCGGCCTGCCCTTCGCCGGACAAGCGGATGCGCGTGCCTTCTTCGACCCCGGCCGGAATATCGACAGAGAGCGTGCGCTCCTTCTGCACATGGCCGCTACCGCGACAACCTTTGCAAGGATTGCGGATGATGCGCCCGGTGCCGCGGCAATTGGGGCAGGTGCGTTCGATGGTGAAGAAGCCCTGTTGCGCGCGCACCTTGCCGATGCCGGAACAGGTCGGGCATTGCTCGGCTTTGGTGCCGGCTTCCGCGCCCGTGCCGCCGCATGCCTCGCAGGCGACGGCGGTCGGCACCTTGATCTGCGCAGCGCGGCCCCGGAAGGATTCTTCGAGGCTGATCTCAAGATTGTAGCGCAGGTCCTGCCCGCGGTTTTGCCGGCGCGCTTTGCGACCGCCGGTGAACTCGCCGAACAGATCGTCGAAGATGTCGGTGAACGAGGAGGCGAAGTCGAACGGATTGCCGCGCCCGCCGCCACTACCCATGCCGTTCTCGAAGGCGGCGTGGCCGAAGCGGTCGTAGGCGGCGCGCTTCTGATCGTCCTTCAGGACTTCATAGGCTTCGCTGACTTCCTTGAAGCGTACTTCGGCGGTGTCGTCGCCGTGATTGCGGTCGGGATGATGTTCCTTCGCGGATTTGCGATAGGCGCCCTTGATGACCTCGACAGAGGCCGTTCGCTCCACGCCCAGAACTTCGTAATAGCACCGCTTCATTGGCAGCGATCAGGAATCGGGTATCGGGTATCGGAATCCAACATCGACATTTCACACATGCCCCAATTCTGATCCCCGATACCCGATCCCTGTTTTCTGCTTACGCGGCGCCCTTCTTCTGATCGTCCACTTCGGAGAACTCCGCATCGACCACGTTGTCGTCTTTGGGAGCCTCCGCGCCGCCGTCGCCGGGAGGAGGCGTGCCGTCGCCGCCGCCTTGCGCAGCTTGGGCTTTGTACATCGCTTCGCCGAGCTTCATGGACGCCTGTGCCAGCGTTTCCGTCTTGGCCTTGATGTCGGCCGCGTCGTCGCCTTTCAGCGCTTCCTTCAGGCCGGCAATCGCGTTCTCGATCGCGGTGCGGTCGCCCGCATCGATCGCCGCGCCGTGCTCGGAGAGCGCCTTTTCTGTGGTGTGGACCAGCGCGTCGCCGTGGTTCTTGGCTTCGGCGCTTTCCTTGCGCTTCTTGTCGTCGGCGGCGTGGTTCTCGGCCTCTTTGACCATCTTGTTGATGTCGGCTTCCGACAGGCCGCCGGATGCCTGGATACGGATCTGCTGTTCCTTGTTGGTCGCCTTGTCCTTGGCCGTGACGCTGACGATGCCGTTGGCGTCGATGTCGAAGGTCACTTCCACCTGCGGCACGCCACGCGGCGCGGGTGGCAGACCCACGAGATCGAACTGGCCGAGGATCTTGTTGTCGGCCGCCATTTCGCGCTCGCCCTGGAAGACGCGGATGGTCACGGCCGTCTGATTGTCTTCGGCGGTCGAGAACACCTGGCTCTTCTTGGTCGGGATCGTGGTGTTGCGCTCGATCAGGCGTGTGAACACGCCGCCCAGCGTCTCGATGCCGAGCGATAGCGGTGTCACGTCGAGAAGCAGAACATCCTTCACTTCGCCTTTCAGCACGCCGCCCTGGATGGCCGCACCCATGGCGACCACTTCATCGGGATTGACGCCCTTGTGCGGCTCCTTGCCGAAGAGCTGCTTGACGACGTCCTGCACCTTGGGCATGCGCGTCATGCCGCCGACGAGAATGACCTCGTCGATCTGGTTGGCGCTCACGCCCGCATCCTTCAGCGCGGCCTTCACCGGCGCCACGGTCTTCTGGATGAGATCGTCGACCAGAGCTTCGAGCTTGGCGCGCGTGATCTTCATCGTCAGATGCTTGGGACCCGAGGCGTCCGCCGTGATGAACGGCAGGTTGACTTCGGTCTGCATCGCGCTCGACAATTCGATCTTGGCCTTTTCGGCCGCTTCCTTCAGGCGCTGAAGCGCCAGGCGGTCGGCGCGCAGGTCGATGCCGGATTCTTTCTTGAACTCGTCGGCGAGATAGCCGACGAGGCGCTGGTCGAAATCTTCACCGCCCAGGAACGTGTCGCCGTTGGTGGACTTCACCTCGAACACGCCGTCGCCGATCTCCAGCACCGACACGTCGAACGTGCCGCCGCCCAGATCGTACACCGCGATGGTGCCCGAACCCTTCTTGTCCATGCCGTAAGCGAGTGCCGCCGCCGTCGGCTCGTTGATGATGCGCAGCACTTCAAGGCCCGCGATCTTGCCGGCGTCTTTCGTCGCCTGGCGTTGCGCGTCGTTGAAGTAAGCGGGAACGGTGATCACGGCCTGCGTGACCTTCTCGCCGAGATGCGCTTCGGCGGTCTCCTTCATCTTCTGCAGGATGAAGCCCGAGACTTCGCTCGGCGCAAACTTCTTGCCGTCGCGGCCTGCAACCCAGGCG
>DASXFK010000020.1:0-11771 GCA_036489635.1 Rhizomicrobium sp.
ATAAAAATAATTGCCATGTTTCCCTCCACTAAACCGGCGCGGCTTTCCAGAAGTAGCGGATGAACCCGCGTTTCTCGTCCACGTCTTTTACGCGGAAGGTCATGCGGACCTTGGTGCCGCTGTCGATCTGGCCCTGCTCCACATCGGTGACGTCGGCCATGAAGCGGCCGCCATCCGCGAAGGTGATCATGCCGTAATGGTTGGGCGGCGACAGCGAATAGGTGAGGAAGTCCGCCGACCACGACAGCACCGAACCCTGTTGCTCGGCGAAGCTGTAAGGGTCCTGGCTGTCCACCGCCTTGCAATTCGGATTGACGCAGATGCGGCTGCGCGGGAATTGCCCGGTGCCGCAGACGCTGCATTTGCCGCCGACAAGCCCCATGATCATGTCGTTCTTGCGATAGAGCACGGTGAGCGCGGTGCGCTTATCCACTTCCGCGCGCATGCCCTTCTCAAGTTCGATCAAGCCGTTGAAGCCGAGATATTTGTTGTAGTTCGTCTCTTCCTTGCGCCGCGCGAGGCTGCCCGATACGCCGTTGCGTTTCTTGTAACCGGCAATCGCGGGCGTGGCTTCGAACAGCAGCGCATCGCAGCCCTGGCCGAATTGCGCGACGAGAATCTTCTCGCCCGGCTTTGCGGTTTCCAGCGCGTGCGCCAGCATGATGAGCGCGTGCGCCGCGCCGGCGTCGCCCATGGTGCTCGCGAGATTGTCGCGCACTTTCGCCGGATCGATGCCGCTTTTCTTGGCGAGCGTCTGGTCCAGCTTCGCGAACGTGCACGGCAGGATGAGATGGGCGATGTCCGCGCCGCTCACGCCGGTCTTTTCCAGCAGCGCATGAATCGCGGCGGGCACGATCTTCGAATAGCCCTCGTCGCGGATCCAGCGTTCTTCCCAGCTATAATCGTAATCCTCGTCGCTGCCGCGGAAGTGATCGACAAAATCGAGCGTCACCGAATGCGAGCCGAGAAATTTCGCGATGACGTTGTCGTTGCCCAGCGTGAATGCCGCCGCCGCATCGCCATAGGCCATTTCCTGCGACGACGCCGCGCGCGCCTTGCGCTTCTCGGCGGCCACGATGAGCGGCGATTTCGCGCGGCCCGCTTTCACCGCATCCAGCGCCGCGAGCAGCGCGGAAGTTCCGGCGCGCATCGACGATGAAATGTCGAGCGAGGAAATGCCGTCTTCCAAATTCAGCGCCTGCGCCACGATGCCGGCGTTCTGGCGGTCGGAGAACGGCATGGACGTGGAGGCGAAATACGCCGCGTCGATGAAGCCGCGATCGTGGATCGGGTCCACGGCAGGCACACAATCGCGGGCCGCTTCCACCGCCATCGTCACGGCGTCCTCGTCGAAATTCGCCATGGCGCGCTCGCCTTTGGCCGCGTTCACCATCCCCGGCGCGAACCAGGCATTGGCTTGCGCGATCGCTTTGCGCTGCAATCTCAAGCGCGGAATATAGGCGCCGTAGGCGGTGATGCCGGTCATGTCGTCCGTCCTGGGGATTTCCTGTCGCGGCGCAGAAAATCAGCTTTGCGCGCGCGAGACAATCATTCCCGCACGGCCATGCAGTTGGCGCCTTTTGCCCTCAACGCCTTGCAGATTGACGCAGCGCGCTCCTTGTCGAGCGGCCCGACGCGCAGACGCCAGAAGCGGCCCTTGCCGGATATATCGGCCACGACGATGCGCGGCGCCAGACCGGCGAGCGTGTTGCCGGTCTCGCTCTGAAGCGTTTTCCAGCCGTTCTGCGCAGCGGCTTCGCCGCGAAAGGCGCCGAGTTGGAGCATCGCATCGCCGGAGATGCGCGGCATCTTCAGTGCGTCGAGCGAGGCGATCCGGGTTGCGCGCGCGCCTTCGATGCCGCGCAGCTTCGGCGCATGGGAGGGCTTCGGTTGCGGCGCTTTCACCGGCTCCTGCGATTGTGCCGCCGGCGGCGCAACCGGCTTCAGCGCCGCCAGCCGTTCGGCGGCGATGGTGAAGCTGGCGTCTTCGGCAAGGGCGGCGCGGAAATCGTTCGCCGCCGTCGCCGTGTCGCCTTCGCTGACCGCGATCTCGCCGAGGCCGAAATACGGATATTTCTTTTGCGCATTGCCGGCCGCCAGCGAGGCTTGGTAATCCGCTTTTGCCGCGGCGAGCTGGCCGAGCCTGCGCTCCGCATTGGCGCGATTGTTCAGCGCCGCCGCGTAGGCCGGCTCTATCGCGAGCGCGGCGGAATAATTGGCGACGGCCTCCGGCGTGCGGCCCAATTCGTCCAGCGTCACGCCGCGGTCGAACAGCGCGCGCGCCTTCTCGTTCTCGGGAAGGATATTGAGCCAGATCGCATTGTTGAAATCGGCGAGCGCATCCTGTTGCTTGCCGAGCGCCTCGCGCGCCAGCGCGCGATTGAGCAAGACATGCGCGCGCTCGAGTTGCGTGATCGTGTCCGTGTCCAGGACTGCGCTCGCCTCGCGCTCGGCCGCCTGAGGCAGTCCATCCCGCAAGGCTTTCGCGATGGCAGGGATAGAGGCGTGGCTGTCCGGCACATCCGCCGCCTGAGCCGCGAAGCCGAACGCCATCGCAATCGCACTTGCGGCCAGCCAACGCACCGGACCTGCTCCCACCTTTAGGGTTAATGATACCGGCTGAACGGCTGATCGAAACCCCGGCACAAAAATAGCGCCCACCTATTGTGTTTTACTGTTATAGTGATATATAACACTGAGAACGAACGCACCCCGCATTGCGGGACGGAGGCGCAAGGCCATGAATAGTCAACGAAATATCCTGCTGGGTGCCGCATTGGCCGCGCTTTGCCTGACGCCCACGGCGTGGGCCGATGCCAGCGTGGTGTTCCAGGGGCAAGCCGCAGAGCATGCCCGCAGCGTGGCGATCGCCACGGAATTTACCCAAATCTCCGCTGCCGGGCTGGAAGTCCCCAAGCTGGTGAGCCGCCTGGCGCTGCCACCGGCGCACGCCTTCACGAAGGTCCTGGCGGATTTCTGGGGCGCGCCCCATGGATCCTGAATGGAACGCCAATCAGCCGATCTATCGGCAGTTGCGCGACCGGGTGATCGCGATGATCCTCGAGGGCGTCCTCAACGAAGGTGATCCGCTGCCTTCCGTGCGCAACGTCGCCGCAGAATTCCGGGTCAATCCGCTGACGGTGCTGAAAGCCTATCAGCAGCTCGCCGACGAAGGCTTCGTGGAGAAGCGCCGCGGCGTCGGCATGTTCGTGACCGATGGGGCGCACAAGCTTCTGCTCGCTGCGGAGCGCACGCGATTCCTCAACGAGCAGTGGCCGCCCATCCGCGCCACCATCCAGCGCCTGGGTCTTTCCGCGCAAAACCTTCTCGCCGTCAAGGAACCATGACCATGCCCATCATCGAAGCCAGCGGCCTTCGCAAGACATTCGGCAGCACCGTCGCGCTCGACAGCATCGACTTGCGCATCGAGCAGGGGCGCATCCTCGGATTGATCGGGCCCAACGGGGCCGGCAAGAGCACGCTGCTCAATTGCGTGCTGGGCATGATCCCTTATCACGGCGAGCTGAACGTGATCGGGCTCAATCCCTGGCAGCATCGCGACCGGCTCATGCGCGAAGTCTGCTTCATCTCGGATGTCGCCGTGCTGCCGCGCTGGATGAAGGTCTGGCAGGCGCTGGATTATGTCGCCGGCGTGCATCCCCGCTTCGACCGCGCCAAGGCGGAGGCGTCTCTCGCGCGCACGCAGATCAAGAAAACCAGCCGCGTGCGCGAATTGTCCAAGGGCATGGTGACCCAGCTTCATCTGGCGCTGGTGATGGCGATCGATGCCAAGCTTCTGGTGCTCGACGAGCCGACGCTCGGCCTCGACCTGCTCTTCCGCAAGCAGTTCTACGACACGGTGCTGAACGATTATTTCGACCGCCAGCGCACTATCGTCGTCACCACCCATCAGGTGGAAGAAGTGCAGCAGATCCTCACCGACATGATGTTCATCAACCGCGGCAAGATCGTGCTGTCCTGCAGCATGGAAGATTTCGAGGCGCGCTATGCCGAGCTCACGCCGCGCCCCGAAAGCATCGCCGAGGCGCGCGCCCTCAAGCCGATGAGCGAACGGCAGATGCTGGGGCGCCCCATCCTGTTGTTCGAAGGCGTGGACCGCGCCCGGCTGGCGGCGCTGGGCGATGTGCGCACGCCCAGCATCGCCGATCTCTTCATCGCGGTAATGGGCGAAACCACCGCATCAGTTCAGGGAGTGGCCGCATGACCGCCGCATCGGATACCGCCGGCGCCCCGGCGCAAAGCCAATCGGTCGCAAACATGGCGCCGACGCGGCCATTCTATTGGTCGCTGCGCCGCGAGCTGTGGGAACACCGCGCGATCTGGATCGCGCCTCTCGTCGTCGCCGGACTGGTACTCTTCGGATTCCTCATCCGGCTGCCGCACTTCCCCCAGATGCTGCGCAAGATCGACACCATGCCGCTCGACGCGCAGCAGCTTGTGTTCGGCACGACGCTCGCGGCGGGCGCTGCGGCCATCACCATCGCCGGCGTCATCGTGGCGGTGTTCTATTGCCTGGGATGCCTCAGCAACGAGCGCCGCGACCGCAGCATCCTGTTCTGGAAGTCGCTGCCGGTTTCGGACCTGACGGCCGTGCTGGCGAAGGTCTGCGTGCCCTTCATCGTCTTGCCGATCGTGATCTTCGCGGTCGCGATCGTCACCCAGCTGATCATCCTGGGCGCCGGCAGCGCCGTGGTGATTGTCAGCGGGCTCGACGCTTCGCCGCTGTGGACGCATTGGCCTTTCCTCAAGATGGCGATCTTCTTCGTCTATGTGCTCGTGGTGATGACGCTGTGGTATGCGCCGATCTACGGATGGCTGATGCTGGTCTCGTCGTGGGCGCAGCGCATGACGTTCCTGTGGGCCGTGCTGGCGCCGCTCGGCATCGCCATTGTCGAGGCCATCGCGTTCCAGACCTGGCGCTTCGGATCGCTGATCGGCTACCGGCTGGACGGCTTCGAGAAGCTCGCCTTCACCCTGCCGCAGAACAAATCGCAATACGCCCACCTCGATCCGCTGCAGTTGCTCGATCCGGCGCGGTTCTTCAGCGACATCGGCTTGTGGGTCGGCATCGCGTTTGCCGTCGTCTTCATCGCCGGCGCCGTATGGCTGCGCCGCGGCCGGGAGCTGGTCTAAAAGCGCCTCACGGCGCCCGATAGCGCCGGAACCAGTCGACGAAGCGCGGAATGCCTTCGGATAGCGACGTCTTCGGCGCAAAACCGAAGTCTTTTGCGGCTTTTGCGATGTCCGCATAGGTCTCGCGCACGTCGCCCGGCGGCCCTTCGGTGTGCTGGATGAGCGCCTTCTTGTTGGTCGTGGTCTCGATGATGCGGATCAGGCCCATCACGTCGTCCGGATTGGAATTGCCCAGATTGTAGATGCGGTGCGGCACGCCTTCGTGACGGAACGGCGTTTCGGCGATGCGCACAACCGCCGCCACGATGTCGTCGATATAGGTGAAGTCGCGGCGCAACTTGCCGCCGCCGTAAACTGCAATGGGCTTTTCCTTTAAGATCGCGTCGGTGAACGACCAATAGGCCATGTCCGGCCTGCCCCACGGCCCATAGACCGTGAAGAAGCGCAAGGCAGTCTGCTTCAGGCCGTAGAGGCTCGCGTAAGAATACGACAGCAATTCGCCCGCGCGCTTGGTGGCGCCGTAGAACGAGACCGGACGATCGGCGCGCGCGTCTTCGCGGAACGGCGCACTGGTGTCGTTGCCGTACACCGAACTCGATGACGCGTAGATCAGATGCGAGAGGCCCTCATGCTTTCGCGCGAACTCGATCACATTGTGATGGCCGACGAGATTGGCTTGGGTGTAGGCGCGCGGATCTTCCAGCGCATATCGCACGCCCGCCTGCGCGGCGAGATGAACGATGAGGTCGCAGCGCTCGCCGGCGGCTGCGTAATCCAGCGCGCCCGCATCCGCGATGTCGCCCTGCACGAAGCGAAAGCCCTTGGCGCCATCGAACTGCGCCAACCGCGCGCGCTTCAGCGCCGGATCGTAATAGGTGTTGAGATTGTCGATGCCGGTGACGGCGTGGCCGTGGTCGAGCAGCGCGCGCGTCAGATGCGCGCCGATGAAACCGCCTGCCCCGGTCAGCAAAACCTTCATGACAGTCGCTTAAGGCCTCGCCGATAGGGCTGCAAGTGGACGCCGCAAACGGGGTGTGCGATGTAAGGCGGCACTCGAAAAACCCAGAAGAAACATGCCCAAACCGCTGCCCGTCCGCAAAGCCGTCTTGCCGGTCGCCGGCATGGGAACACGCTTCCTGCCGGCCACCAAAGCGGTGCCCAAAGAAATGCTGCCGGTGGTCGACAAGCCCGTCGTGCAATATGCGGTCGAGGAAGCGCGCGAGGCGGGGATCGAGCAGTTCGTCTTCGTCACCGGCCGCGGCAAGATGGTGATCGAAGACCATTTCGATCATGCCTATGAGCTGGAATCGCTGCTCAAGGAGCGCGAGAAGACCAAAGAGCTGAATTCGCTTCTCGAAAGCCTGCCGCAATCCGGCTCGGTGAGCTTCACGCGCCAACAGAAGCCGTTGGGTCTGGGCCACGCGGTGTGGTGCGCGCGCCACTTCATCGGCAACGAGCCGTTCGCCGTCCTGCTGCCGGACGACCTGTGCGTCGGCAAGCCGGGGGCGCTGAAGCAGATGATGAAAGCCTATAACGAGATGGGCGGCGGCGCCGTGATCGCGGCGGAGGAACGCCCGCAATCGGAGATCCACCGCTATGGCGTCATCGCGCCCGGCAAGATCGACGGCAATGTGCTGGAAGTCAAAGGCATGGTCGAGAAGCCGAAGGCGGAGAAAGCGCCGTCGCTGTTGCGCATCGTCGGGCGTTACATCCTGCCGGCGGAAGTTTTCACCGAGCTCGATCGCAAGGAAAAAGGCGCGGGCGGCGAAATACAGCTCACCGATTCCATGCAGCGCCTCATCGGGCAGCATCCGTTCCACGCCGTGGTGGCGAAATGCGAGTGGTACGATTGCGGCGACAAGGTGGGCTTTCTCGAAGCCAACATCGCCGTCGCCCTGTCGCGCCCCGATATCGCGCCGGCGCTGAAGGCGTTCTTGAAAGAGTTGAAACCCTGATCACCCTTCCCTTGAAGCGGGGTGAGGTTATTTCAACCCGCGCTGTTGAGGCGGCTCTCCCACGCATAGGCGGTACGGACGATCTCGTCGAGATTGTCGTGCTCCGGTTGCCAGCCGAGCAATGCGCGCAGTTTTGAGGCATCCGCGACCAGCCACGCCGGATCGCCGGCGCGGCGCGGCTGTTCGTGGACGGCGAGCTTGTGGCCTACAACGCGTTCGACCGATGCGATGACTTCGCGCACCGAGCTGCCGTGTCCGTAACCGGCGTTCATCGCCGTGGCTTCGCCGCCTTTGCGCAGATAATCCAGCGCCAACAGATGCGCGGCGACAAGATCGCTGATGTGGATGTAATCGCGCACGCCGGTGCCGTCATGCGTCGGATAATCGGTGCCGAAGATGTCCAGATGATCGACGCGCCCCAGCGCCACCTGGCAGGCACGCTTGATGAGATGCGTGGCGCGCGGGCTGGATTGCCCCGTGCGGCCCTTCGCGTCCGCCCCCGCGACATTGAAATAACGCAGCGCGACGTGGCGGAAGTCATAAGCCTTCGACGCATCTTCCAGCATCCACTCGGTCATCAGCTTGGAGCGGCCATAAGGACTGATCGGCCCCGTTGGCAGCGTCTCTTTCAGCGGATCGGCGGATTCGCCCGCGTAAACCGTCGCGGTCGAGGAGAAGATAAAATTCTTCACGCCGCTATCGACCGCGGCTTCGATCAGGCTGCGCGCCACGACCGTGTTGTTCGCGTAATAGGCGAGCGGCTCGGCCACCGAATCCGGCACCACGATCGAGCCGGCAAAATGGATGATGGCGTCGATGCCCTGCTCCGCGATCAGCCGTTTCACCAGCGCGCCGTCGCCCGCATTGCCTTGCACGAAGTGCGCCGCTTCCGCGACAAGTCCACGCACGCCGGTGGAAAGATTGTCGAGCACCACGACCTTCTCGCCGCGGCCCAGAAGGCCGTAGGTCATGTGGCTGCCGATATAGCCCGCGCCGCCGGTAACAAGAACCGCCATGGTGTCTGCCCGATTCGAGGTCACGCGTTCAGATAGCGCAGCATGTCCTCAAAAAAATTCGCCTGCAATTGCGGGCGCGCCAAGCGGCGTGCGCTACGGCGAAGACGTCGCTGTGGCGCTCGACGTCTTGGCATTGGAAACCAGGATCACGACGCCCACGCCCACCGCGACCACGCCGACGATGGAAACAATGAGCGGCACGCCGAACTCCTGCGCCTTCTGCACGCCCGCGGCCGCGCCCGGCGCGAGCGCGTTCTGATTTTGCGAATCGTCTGCCGCCAACGCGGATGTTGCGCAGAGAAGACTCGCGGCCAGCAACGCACAGATCCCGCTTCTCATGTCAGCTCCCATTCTCTTGGTGGCGACGCAACAGATCACAAAGTAAAAGAGGCGCCAAACGGCGCCTCTTAAACCAATTCGATATGAATTCGCTTACGGTACGCCGGTCGTCGTCGTCGCGGACGAGCCACCGTTGCTGTTGGAAGCGACCACGGCAATCAATGCAGCGGCAATGGCGATACCGACTACGGTCATGACCGTTGCCGACCCCAATGCCTGTGCCTTTTGAACGCCGGCCGCACTGCCAGGAGCAAGGGTACCCTGGTCCTGGACGTTCGTGCCCGCAAACGTCGCGGTTGAGGCGAACAATGCCGCCGCAAGAACCGCCGAACCAAACTTCCGCATGTAATCCTCCTGACTCGCTGAAACTTTGGACCTATCTATCTTGGGCTCACAGAACGTGTCAACCAAACCGCCACTTTTCCGCAGCAAGTCGCGTCATCCGCCGGCTTATGTTGCCCGGCGGCCACAAGTGAACACAGACCCGAGAAGACGATCCCCCCAAAAGTTATTTCTTGCATAAAAGACGGTCGCCGAAAAGCCATTTTTGCTAACCCAGATTAGTCTTAGGGGATCAATCCCTTAAGCTTCAGCTCCGCGACGACCTGCCCGGCCAACTCCTCCGCCGACAACCGTGCCGTCTGAAGCACAATTTCCGCGGATTCGGGGGATTCATACGGACTGTCGATGCCCGTGAAGTTCTTGATTTCGCCGGCCCTGGCCTTCTCGTAAAGGCCCTTGGGATCGCGCTCCATGCAAAGTTCGATAGGAGTATCGACGAAAATCTCAATGAACTCGCCCGACTGAAGCATATCGCGCGCCATGCGGCGCTCGGAACGGAATGGCGAAATGAACGAGACAAGAACGATGAGTCCCGCATCGACGAAAAGTTTGGAAGCTTCCGCGACGCGGCGAATGTTCTCCACGCGATCGGCATCGGTGAAGCCGAGATCGCGGTTGAGGCCGTGACGCACATTGTCGCCGTCGAGCAGATAGGTGTGATGGCCGTGCGCGAACAGCGTGCGCTCCACGATGTTGGCGATCGTCGATTTGCCTGAACCGGAAAGGCCGGTGAACCACAACACCGCGGGCTTCTGACGCTTGATCTCGGCGCGCGAAGCCTTGTTCACGTCGAGCGCCTGCCAATGCACGTTGGTCGCGCGGCGCAGACCGAAATCGATCATGCCGCACGCGACGGTGCCGTTGGTGAAGCGGTCGATCAGAACGAATCCGCCGGTGTCGCGATTCTCATGATAGGGATCGAACGCGATGGGCTGTGCGGTGGAAAGATTGCAATAGCCCACTTCGTTGAGCGCCAGCGTCTTGGTCGCGGAATGGTCGAGCGTGTTCACGTCGATCTTGTGTTTCACTTCCGTCACGGAAGCCGGAACGGTCGTGGTGCCAATCTTGAGAAGATACTGGCGGCCAGGAAGCATTTCGTCTTCCGCCATCCACAGCACATGCGCCGCGAACTGGTCGGAGACTTCCGGGCGGTGTGACGGCGGCGCCAGCAGATCGCCGCGCGAGATGTCGATCTCGTCGTCCAGCGTGATGGTGACGGCTTCGCCGGGGAAGGCTTCGTCGTAATCGCCATCCATCGTGACGATGCGCGCGACCTTGCTCTGGCGGCCGGACTTGCCGACGACAACCGGCTCGCCCTTCTTGATGCGGCCGCTGGCGATGGTGCCGGAAAAGCCACGAAAATCGAGATTGGGGCGGTTCACCCATTGCACCGGAAAGCGGAACGGCTTCTCGGCCAGACCGGATTCCACATCGACGGTTTCCAGATGCGCGAGCAGCGGCTTGCCCTTGTACCAAGGCATCTTCGGGCTGTTGTCGATGACGTTGTCGCCGAAGCGCGCGGAGATCGGGATCGGCACCATGGTCTGGAAATTCAGCTTCTCAGCGAAATGCGTGAAGTCCGCGACGATGGCGTCGAACACCTCCTGCGAATAATCGACGAGATCGATCTTGTTCACCGCCAGCACGACATGGCGAATGCCCAGCAGCGAGGCGATGTAGGCGTGGCGGCGCGTCTGCACCAGCACGCCCTTGCGCGCGTCGATCAGGATGATGGCGAGCTCGGAATTCGAGGCGCCGGTCGCCATGTTGCGCGTGTACTGCTCATGGCCGGGCGTGTCGGCGACGATGAATTTGCGCTTGTCGGTGGCAAAGAAGCGATAGGCGACGTCGATGGTAATGCCCTGCTCGCGCTCGGCTTCCAGGCCGTCGACCAGCAGCGCGAAATCGATATCCGCGCCGGCGGTGCCGTGCTTCTTGGAATCCTTCTTCAGCGCCGCGAGGTGATCCTCGAACAGCAGCTTGGAATCGTAGAGCAGACGGCCGATCAGCGTGGATTTGCCGTCATCGACGCTGCCGCAGGTGAGGAAGCGCAGCAGCGTTTTCTTTTCCTGCTCGGCCAGATAGGCGGCGAGCGAACCCGGGGGCGCGTTCATCAGAAATATCCCTCGCGTTTCTTTTTCTCCATCGAGGCGCTTTCGTCGCTGTCGATGAGGCGGCCCTGACGCTCCGACGTGCGGGCGGTGAGCATTTCGCTGACAATGGCTTCGAGCGTGTCGGCAGGCGATTCAAAGGCTCCGGTCAGCGGATAGCAGCCCAGGGTGCGGAAACGCACCAGCCGCTCTTCCACCTTCTCATCGGGGCGCAGCTTCATGCGCTCGTCATCGACCATGATGAGCGTGCCGTCGCGTTCCACGACGGGGCGCTTCTTGGCGTAATACAGCGGCACGATGGGGATGTCCTCCATCATGATGTATTGCCACACGTCCAGCTCGGTCCAATTCGAGATCGGAAACACGCGGATGGATTCGCCGGGGCGAACACGCGTGTTGTAGAGGCGCCAGAGTTCAGGGCGCTGGTTCTTCGGATCCCAGGCGTGGTTCTGGTTGCGGAACGAGAACACGCGCTCTTTTGCGCGGGACTTTTCCTCGTCGCGGCGCGCGCCGCCGAACGCGGCATCGAAGCCGAATTGGTCCAGCGCCTGCTTCAACCCTTCGGTCTTCATCACCTGCGTGTGCAGCGACGAGCCGGAATCGAACGGATTGATGCCGCGCTTCACGCCGTCTTCGTTGATATGGACGTGCAGCTTCCAGCCCAGACGTTTCGCGGTTTCGTCGCGAAACTGAATCATTTCCTTGAACTTCCACGTCGTATCGACGTGCAGCAGCGGGAACGGCGGAAGGCTCGGATAGAACGCCTTCATCGCCAGATGAAGCATCACGCCGGAATCCTTGCCGATGGAATACAGCATCACCGGATTGCGGAACTCGGCCGCAACCTCGCGCAT
>DASXFK010000053.1:0-2614 GCA_036489635.1 Rhizomicrobium sp.
GGCGCGCGGGCGCGGCGTGCGCTTGGGCGAGATGCAGAAGTCGAGCCAGAGTCCATCCATCACTGCGGAAAGGATGGCGATGGCATCGTTCATCTTCAGCGTCATCTCATCGTGCGGCAGCCGGCGCGCCGCGGTGCGAAGTAGCTCGCGCAGCCTTTTGTTGAAGCTGTCGCTGATCTGGGCGAACTCGTCATTGGTGCGCACCAATGTCCAGAATGCCATCCAGGCACCCAGAACATCTGCGCTCGCCCATTCCTCGGAGAATAACAGATCGAAGAACCGCTCCAGCGCCTTCCACGGATTGGATTCGTCGGGCGCAAGCTCATTCTCGAAGCGCGCAAGGAACTGGTCGCAAAGCTGCTGGTAGGTTTCCAGCAGCAGATTGTCGGGATTGTCGAAATAGTGGCGCAGCAACCCGTGCGACACGCCGGCCTGACGGCAAATTTCGCGCCCTGTCGCGCCGCGCGGACCAAACTGGGCGAGGCAGCGGATCGTCACCTGCAGCAAATCCTGTCGGCGCAGCAAAGGCTGCTGGCGCTGGGCGCGTGGCTTGACGGCCTTCGAACCAGACTTTCGCGCGGATATCGGCATGTTGTTTTTCCGGGGAATCGTGTCGGCGCGCTTCCGAGATAGTCTTTCCATTGGAAAAGCGGAAGGGCCGTCGCCGGTCTACCGCGCCCGCTTGCGGTCCTTCAGCACCTGCATCGCCGCATTGTGCCCCGGCGCGCCGGTGACGCCGCCGCCGGGATGCGCGCCCGCGCCACAAAGATAAAGGCCTTTCACGGGCGAGCGATATTGCGAATACCCTGGCACCGGCCGCATCGAAAACAACTGCCCCAGATGCAGATCGCCGTGGAAGATGTTGCCTTCGGTGAGGCCATAGATGTTTTCGAGATCGAGCGGCGTCAGCATCTTCCGCGCCAGAATCGCACCGGGCACATTGGGCATGTGGCGGCCAATCTGGCGGATGATGGAATCGGCCAGCGCCTCGCGCTTCTCGTCCCATGTGCCTTCGCGCAGCTTGTAAGGCAGATACTGGATGAAGCAGGTCATCATGTGCCTGTCGGGCGGACACAGGCTGTCATCCACCAGACTCGGGATCACGCAATCGATCCACAACTCGTCAGGGATGTCGCCCATGCGCGCGATGTCGGCGCAGCGTTGCGCGCCTTGCAGCGTTGGCGTGATCGAGAGCATGGCGCGCTCGCGCGGCGCGGCATCCGCGGGACGGCCGATCACGCGCGGTTCCTCCGACAGCACCATGTTCAGCTTGGCCGACGGACCGGCCATCTTGATGGCGGCGATATCGCGGCGGAATTCTTCCGGCAGATACTCCGGCGCGACCAGCTTGAGGAACGTGCGCTTGGGATCGGCGTTGGAGAGCACCGCGCCGGCCTCTATTTCGGTGCCATCCTCCAGCACAACGCCGATGGCCCGACCGCTGCGCACCGAAATCCTCGCGACCGGTGACGCGGTCCTGATTTCGACGCCGTGATCGCGCGCCGATGCGGCAATGGCTTGGGTGATCGCACCCATGCCGCCCATGACGTGGCCGTTAAAGCCCTGCACGGAATTGTCGCCGCCGGAGAGCAGATGGAACAGAAGCCCCACCGCCGTGCCTGGCTCGTAAGGCCCGCCATGCTTGCCATAGACATTGTTGGCGAGGAAAAAACGCTTGGTCTCATCGGCCTCGAAATGCCGGTCGAGGAATTCGCCGAGACTTCCGGTGAGGAAGGTGATGAGTTCCGCCATCTCGCCGCCGCCGATCTTGCGGAAGCGTTTGAGCAGGCGCCCTGCCTCACGCACACGGTCGAAACCTTTCGCCGCGAGATCGGGCGGCGGTTCGAGAAAGAAGGGCTGGAGATAAGCGGCGAGTTTCTTGAGTTGGCGATCGATCTTGAGAAACGTGTCGCCGTCCTTCGCCGAAAACTGGCGCAACTCATTGGCGGTGCGCTCCGTATCGGCCCACCAGCGCAGGATGCGGCCCTCGCCAACGGGCACGGTGAGGATGGGATCGCTCTCGATCATGCGAAGGCCGTGACGCCCCAGATCGAGATCGCGGATCACCGTGGGCATCAGCATGCTGGCGATATAGGAGGTGAACGACACGCGGCAGCCGGGCATCACTTCTTCGGTGACGCAGCAGCCACCGACGATCTCGCGCCGCTCCACCACCAGCACCGACAGCCCGGCGCGACCGAGATAGGCCGCTGCCGTCAGCCCGTTATGGCCGCCGCCGATCACCACCGCATCAAACCGGCGCGCTTGCGTTTCCTTCACCGTATCGCTCGCCCCTCGCCTTCCGGTGTAGCCTTGCCCGATTGCGCCTTATGAGGCAACTGTCTAATAAGGGAGGTAGGAGCACGAGAGTACCGCCATGCCGGAGCCGATGGAGAAATCGCTACCCAGCAGCGCCTATACGGCGCCGGAATCGTTCCACGCCGACAAGACCGCCATCTTCGTCCGCGAATGGATTTGCGCCTGCCGCGAGGAGGATTTGCGCGAAGCCGGCGACCATCTCGTGCTCGACGTGGCCGGCGAAAGCATCCTCGTGGTGCGCGGCAAGTCCGGCGAAATCCGCGCGCATTATAATGTGTGCCGCCATCGCGGCTCG
>DASXFK010000091.1:0-15805 GCA_036489635.1 Rhizomicrobium sp.
GAACACGATGGGCGACAGCACCGGCAACAGCGACGGGATCACCATCTCGCGGATCGCGGCGCGCGTCAGCAGATCGACAGCGCGCGCGTAGTCCGGCTTCTGCGTGCCTTGCATGATTCCGGGCATCTCACGGAACTGGCGGCGGACTTCTTCGACCACCGCGCTGGCCGCGCGTCCCACGGCCGTCATTGCCATGCCGCCGAACAGATAAGGCAGCAATCCGCCGAGCAACAAGCCGACCACAACCCAAGGGTTGGAAAGCTGGAAGTCCACACCCGCGATATTGCGGAAATACGGATAGACGTCGGCGTGCTGCAGGAAATAGCTCAGGTCCGAGTTGTACGCCGCGAACAGCACCAGCGCGCCCAGGCCCGCCGATCCGATGGCGTAACCCTTGGTCACGGCCTTGGTGGTGTTGCCGACCGCATCGAGCGCGTCCGTGGTGTGGCGCACGTCGCCCTCGAGGCCTGCCATTTCGGCAATGCCGCCGGCATTGTCGGTGACGGGGCCGAAGGCATCGAGCGCGACCACCATGCCCGCCAGCGACAGCATGGTCGAAACCGCGATGGCGATTCCGAACAGGCCGGCGAAGGTGTAGGCCACGATGATGCCGACACAGATCACGATCGCCGGCATCGCCGTCGATTCCATCGACACCGCGAGGCCCTGGATGACGTTCGTGCCGTGGCCGGTGACGGAGGCCTGTGCGATGACGCGCACCGGCCGGTAGTTCGTGCCGGTATAATATTCCGTGATCCAGATGATCAGGCCGGTGATCACCAGTCCGACCACGCCGCAATAGAACAGGCTCTGGCCGCTGAAGGTCGCGCCGGTGTTGGTCGTGAGCTGCGTGTGCATGCCGATGAGCCAGTCGGTCAGCGGCCACAGCGCGATGAGCGAAAGCACGCCGGTTCCGATCACGCCTTTGTAGAGCGCGCCCATGATCGAACCGCCGCGGCCAAGGCGCACGAACAGCGTCCCGATGATCGAGGTGATGATGCAGGTGCCGCAGATCGCGAGCGGAAAGAGCATCAGCACCGTGCGGGTGCTTGCCGTGAAGTAGATCGAGGCCAGGACCATCGTGGCGACGGTCGTCACCACATAGGTCTCGAACAGATCGGCCGCCATGCCTGCGCAATCGCCGACATTGTCGCCCACATTGTCGGCGATGGTCGCCGGGTTGCGGGGGTCGTCTTCGGGAATTCCCGCTTCGACCTTGCCGACCATGTCGCCGCCGACATCCGCGCCTTTGGTGAAAATGCCGCCGCCAAGACGGGCAAAGATGGAGATCAGCGAGGCGCCGAAGCCCAATGCCACGAGCGCATTGGTGATGATGCGGCCCTGCAGCTCATTGTCGATGTCCAGGTGCAGCCCGTAGACGAGGAACGCGTAGTAGCCGCAGACGCCGAGGAGGCCCAGGCCAGCGACAAGCAGTCCCGTCACCGCGCCGGAGCGAAACGCCACCGACAGGCCTTGCGCCAGGCCGCTGCGTGCCGCTTCCGCGGTGCGCACATTGGCGCGCACCGACACGTTCATGCCGATATAGCCTGCGGCGCCGGAGAAGGTGGAGCCGATGAGGTAGCCCACCGCGACCTGCCATCCAAAGATCACAAGGGCGATAATGAAGATGACGGCGCCGACGATGGCGACGGTCAGATATTGCCGATTGAGATAGGCGTTCGCGCCTTCCTGGATCGCCGCCGCGATTTCCTGCATCCGCGCATTGCCGGGGCTCAGGCGAAGGACGGAGCGAATGGTCCAGGCCCCGTAAAGCAGCGCCAGCACGCCGCAGGCCAAGATCAGGTAAAGCTGAACGCTCATTGGTCTGATTCCCTCAAGAATGTCCGGATGCCGGGCGCGGATACGCGGCCGTCCCCTATCCACCTTTTCGGACAGCCGCAAGGGCGAGCGCCGAAAAGGCGGCGGAACATGCCAAAACCGGGATCGCAGCGCAACCGCGGAAACCACTGGCGAAACAGGCAATTTCGCCGCGGGCGCGAGGCCTAAGGCGCGCCGCCGGGGCGCACCGGAACGACCTGTATCTGGATGATCTTGAGGTTCGCAACCTTCGCCGCCCCGGCGATTCGCCGCGCGTCGGCCAGCAGACGCACCTGGAGCGCCGCCTGATCGACGGTCGGGGGATCGGAATCCTTGTTGATGGGCTTGGCGTTCACGTCCCGCACGAAGGCGTCCTGGATAAAAGGAGTCTTGTCGCGGATATCCATGGCCGCGTTGGTCGAGGTGGCGATCACCTTGTTGGAGACATAGGCGTTGGCCAGAAGCTTGCCGTCCACGATCACCGGGGCGATGAGATAGGGCATCTCGACGGAGGTGCCCGGCTCGGGTGCTTTGGGTTTCGGCTTGTCATCGGCCGACAGCGTGGCGGCGCCGCAAAGCAGCGCGGCCGTTCCCACGAATAGCGCAAGGCGGATTCGCATGGCGCGATCCTAAGACGTGATCCGCCGAAGTGGAAAGCTGTTCGCCCGCCGGGTCGAGTCGCGATCTCAAAAATCGGGACCTTCCCCACTTTGCCGCGGGCAACACCGCGAGAGCCGTGCTCTATTTGTCCTTGTCGTAGGCGTAGAGCAATTCGAACGTCGGCGAGCTGTCGCCGCGGAAGACCATCGAGCCATCGATGGATTGGAAGGTAATATCCGTCTTGCCGCCATTGCCGCCTCCGATCGAGCTGCTGCTGCCGTTGGTCTGGAAGGTCTGCACGGCGCCGGCGCTGGCCATCACGACCTTCAGATGCTTGCCGTCGATCGCGCCGACGGAAATCATCGCGGTCGCGCCGGGCGCCAGCGTTTGCGCGCCGCAACTTGCACACGCGGTGCCGTCGATCGTTACGCTTTGGATCGCAAACGGCGCGGACGAAACATTGGCAAAGATGAGATCGAGCGGCCTTTGCTGCGGCGCCGCCATCGCCGGCAGCGCCATGAGTGCGAGCGGCAAGACTGCCAATAATGCGAAGATGCAAGCCATGCTTCACCCCTTTTTGAGTCGCGAAAGCGATTAGAGCAAAGCGACGGATGTTGTGCACCGCGCCGCTCAGAAGTGCGTGTATCCCCTGCTCTTCAGCGCGATGGCCGCGCCATGCGAGTCGACAAGCAACGTGCCGGAGCCTGTTTCGACGCGGCCGATGCGCGTGACCGGCGTCCCGGTCGATTTCGCCGCCTTCGCGACCGACGCGGCATTCGCCGGCGGCGCGGTGAAGGCGATCTCGTAATCGTCGCCCGCCGTGGCCGCGCGCGTAACCGCCTCCGCGCCCCAGAACGCCCGCGCCGCGGCCGAGATCGGGATCGCTGCGGCTTCGAGCACAATGCGCACATCCGACACATCGGCGATGTGAGCGAGATCCGCGATCAATCCGTCCGATACATCGAGCGATGCGGACGCGACGGCGCGCAATGCTGTCCCCAGCTTCAGCCGCGGCTCGGGCACACGGTAGCGCGCTACGAGCGCCTCGCGCCCGCGCGCCTCAGTCTTGCCGGCAAGAACGCCGAGTCCCGCACCCGCATCGCCGATCGTTCCGCTGACATAGACGTCATCGCCCGCTTTGGCGCCGCTCCGCTTGAGCATCGTTCCGGTGGGCACGCTTCCGAACGCGGTGATCGCCAAAGTCAGCGGGCCCGGTGTTGCTGTCGTATCGCCACCGTAAAGTGAAATGCCGAACGCATCCTGATCGCTGCGCAGCCCGCGCGTGAATTCTTCCAGCCATCGCATGTCCGTTCGCGCCGGCAGCGACAAGGCGAGCAGATAACCGATCGGCGCGGCGCCCTTTGCCGCCAGGTCCGACAGGTTCACGCGCAACGCCTTCTTCGCGATGCTGTCCGCCGGATCGTCGTTGCGGAAATGCACGCTTTCGATCAGCGCATCTGTGGTGATGACCAGTTCGTGGCCGGCCGGCGGCGCGGCGATCGCGGCATCGTCCTTGAGGCCCAAGGCGCCGGGCGCGGCGTCGGCGAGCGGCGCGAACAGTTTCGCGATCAGGTCGAATTCGGATGGACGCTCAGAACTGGAGTTCGTCATCGGGCGGCGTTTCGCCGAATTCGGGCGCGCGTTTCCTGTGCGCCAGCCGGTCCAGCACGGCGTTCACGAACGCCGGTTCGCCGTCCGAAAAGAAGGCGTGGCTGATCTCGACATATTCGTCGATCACCACCTTCGCGGGCACATCCTTGCGGCCGATGAATTCGAAACTTGCCGCGCGCAGGATGGCGCGCAGGATGGAATCGATGCGCTCCAGCTTCCAGTCGGACGACAGGCAACGCGCCACCGAACGGTCGATCTCCACCTGATGCTGCGGCACGCCGTTCAGGATCGCGCTGAAGAATTCCTCGTCGGGTTCGCTCGCCGGTCCGGTATCGCCGCCGAAGCGATGCTCGATAAATTCCCGCGCCACCTCTTCCGCGTCGCCGTTCGTCAGTTCCATCTGGTAGAGCGCCTGCACCGCGGCCAGTCGCGCGGCATGACGGGCGGCGGCAATTGTATTGGCGGAGACCTCCGCGATCACCGATGCACTCCGAGCTTGGTGCCCAGGGCAACCAGCGCCAGGCAGGCGCGCGCGGCGTCGCCGCCCTTGTCCTGTCCGTCGCGGGCGGCGCGCGCCAGCGCCTGCTCTTCATTCTCGCAAGTGAGGATGCCGTTGCCGATGGCGAGATTGTGATGCAACCCCAATTCCATCAAGCCGTGCGCGGACTGGTTCGAGACGATCTCGAAATGATAGGTCTCGCCGCGGATGACGCAGCCCAGCGCGACGTAGCCGTCATAGCTCTTGCCCATGCCGGAGCTTGCCTTGGAGGCAAACGCAATCGCCGGCGGAATTTCCAGCGCGCCGGGCACGGTGATGCGATCGAAATGCGCGCCAGCCGTCTCCAGCGCGGCCGTCGCGCCGTCGAGGAGCATGGTGGCGATGTGATCGTAGAAGCGGGCTTCGACGATGAGGATATTGGGCGTCATTTCGAAGCTCCGCCAATGGCCCCACGAATGGCCCCACGAATGGGATGCGTGCCTACGATGTTGAGGCCGTAGCCGTCCAGTGCGACCACCTTCTTCTCCGGCGTGTCGGTGAGCAGGATCATGTCCTTGACGCCGAGGTCGAGCAGGATCTGCGCGCCGACGCCATACTCCTTCACGCGCCGGCGATCCGCGTCGTCCTGAATGCGGCGCAGCACCACGTCCGTGACGAAGGTGGGCTTGTTCTGGCGCAGCAACACGACGACGCCGCGGCCTTCTTCGCCGATGATGCGCATGGAGGCCGCCAACACGTCCTTCTCGTAATTCGCCCAGTCAAGAATGTCGCTGAACACGTTAACCGCATGCATGCGCACCAGCACCGGCTCGGGCGTGGTGATGTCGCCTTTCACCAGCGCGATGTGCTCGGCATATTCCAGCGTGTTGGCATAGACCGTCATCTTCCAATCGCCGCCATTGTGACTCTGGAACGGCGTTTCTGCTGCGCGCTGCACGAAATGATCGTATCGCCGGCGATAGGCAATGAGGTCGGCGATGGTGCCGATCTTGAGCCCGTGGAACTGCGCAAAGGAGACCAAATCGGGCAACCGCGCCATGGTGCCGTCGTCGTTCATGATTTCGCAGATCACGCCCGCGGGGTTCAGGCCCGCCAGCCGCGCGATATCGACCGAGGCTTCCGTATGGCCTGCACGCACCAGCGCGCCGCCATGTTTGGCCACCAGCGGAAACACATGCCCGGGCATCACGATGTCATTCGGGCCCTTGGTCGGATCGATGGCGACGGAAATGGTGTGGGCGCGGTCATGCGCGGAGATGCCGGTTGAGACGCCTTCGCGGGCCTCGATCGACACCGTGAACGCGGTCTGGTGCTGGGTGCCGTTGAACTGGGTCATCATCGGTATCTGCAGCGTGTTGGCGCGGTCCTGCGTCAGCGCCAGGCAGATCAAGCCGCGCCCGTGCTTGGCCATGAAATTGATCGCGCTCGGCGTGCACATCTGCGCCGGGATGACAAGATCGCCTTCGTTCTCGCGGTCGTCGGCGTCCATGAGGATGAACATGCGCCCGTTGCGCGCGTCCTCGATCACGTCTTCGATCTTGGCGATGTAATCGTGATAGACCGAAACGTTCATGCTTTCACCAGCCGCGCGACATAGCGCGCCATGAGATCGACTTCGAGATTGACTTCGCTGCCCGCCTTCAGCTTGCCGAAGGTGGTGACCTTCGAGGTGTGCGGGATGATGTTCACGCCGAAGCGCGCGCCTTCCACTTCGTTCACCGTCAGCGACACGCCATCCAGCGCCACCGAGCCTTTGGAGGCGATGAAGCGCGACACCGCGACCGGCGCCAGAAAAGTAACGCGGATGGATTCGCCCTCCGGCGCCACGCGCACCACTTCCGCCACGCCGTCGACATGGCCGGTGACGATATGGCCGCCCAATTCGTCGCCAACTTTCATGGCGCGTTCGAGATTGACGGGATCGCCAACCTTCCAATGCCCCATCGTGGTCTTGGAAAGCGTCTCGGCGGACGCAGTGACGGCGAACCAGCGGTCCTTCGCGTTGCCCTTGTCCACCACGGTCATGCACGCGCCGGAGCAATTGATCGAGGCGCCGATCTCAAGGGTGCCGACATCGTTGTGCGTGCCGATCACGAGATGCGTGTCGCCGCGCTTTTCGATATGGCGGAGTTGGCCGACGTCGGTGACGATTCCGGTAAACATGCGCTCTATCTAGCTATTGCGCGCGAAGCTTACCAGCATGTCGGGACCAAGGGCACGCTCGCTAATCCGCATAAAATCTGGGGGATCGGGCCATTCGCCGCTGCCGTTAACGCCAAGGACCATCGGCGCGGTGAAGATTTCCAGACGATCGGACAAGGCAAGGAATGCTGACGCAACGATCGCGCCGCCTTCGATCAGCAGCCGTGTAATGCCGCGCGCGGCGAGCGCATGCAGCACCGCGAGCGGGTCAACCGTGCCCTGCGCGACAGGCACGATTTCCACACCATGTTTCCGCAGCGCCGCGCCGCCGTCAGACGCGGTGAACACCAGCGTCGGAATTTGCTTCGCGGTCTGGACCAGCTTCGCGCTTTGCGGCAGGCGCAGATGCGTGTCGAGCACCACGCGGATGGGCGAGCGATCCTGGAGCCCCGGCAGGCGGCAATCCAGCATCGGATCGTCCGCCAGCGCGGTGCCGATGCCGATCAGGATCGCATCGCTCTGCGCCCGCAGCAGATGCCCGAAGCGCCGCGCCTCCTCGCCGGTGATCCATTTGTCGGGGGCGACGGTCTTGTTGTCTGCGCTGCGCGCCAGCTTGATCGTGACCAGCGGACGCTTCTCTTTGATGCGCAGAAAGAACCCGGCGTTCAGATGCGCCGCTTCTTTTTCGAGAACGCCGGTCACAACTTCGATGCCCGCATCGCGCAGCATCTTGAACCCACCGCCCTTCACGCGCGGATCAGGATCTTCCACCGCTGCAACCACGCGCGCGACACCGGCCTTGATCAGAGCCTCCGCGCAAGGCGGCGTCTGCCCCAGATGCGCGCAAGGTTCGAGCGTGACGTAAACGGTCGCACCCCGCGCCGCCTCACCCGCTTGCTTGAGCGCCACGACCTCCGCATGCGGGCGCCCACCCGGCTGCGTCCACCCCCGCCCGACGACACGCTCATCCTTCACGATCACACAACCGACGGCCGGATTGGGCGCGACACGCCCAAGTCCGCGCGATGTCAACGTCAGCGCGTGGTGCATGGGATCGGTGTCTTTCACGATGGCCATGACAGGTACGCCGCAGTCAAAATTCCGATCGCGTTGTAAGTCGCATGCAATGCAAAAGAGGATTGCAATGAACCAGTACGCAGAACCCAAATGGCCATTGCAGCGCCGATGAGAAAGATATTCAAAGTGTATATCCAGCCCTGCGCTCCTTGATGGAACAAGAACTCGCAATGCACCAGCGAAAAGAGCGCCGCACTCAACAAAGCAGCGACCCATGGGCCGCCGACGCGTCGTAGCCAATCCAAAATTAACCCGCGAAAAAGCATTTCTTCAAGAAATGGTACAAACAAGATGGTCATCGCCACGGCAACGAAAACTTGCGCCACGCTATGCGGAACAAGCGCAAGTTCGAAATCGGAAGCTTTGAATTTCACAAGGCCCAATCGCGACAGAAGCTCGTTCATTCCTCCGAGCACGACAGCAATGGCCAAACCGCTGAACGCTGCCCAGCCGACGGTTCCGAGCGGGATCGGCGCGAAGTAGTGCGAGAACAACGGTCGGAAACGGCGGCGTGCCACCAGCCACAACACGCTGAGAATTCCCAGATCGCTAGCCGCCAAACTTACCATTGTTACCGGAAAGCTCTTGGAAACATGGTTCAGAGATATCGGAAAATAGTGATAGCGCTTGATAAAGAAGATTGTCGCGACTGCCAGCAGGATCGCCAACAGGCCACCAACGACGTTACCGCCTACAATGACGATTAAGACGTCCCACCAGCGAATCTTGCCGTCACGAGACGCGGGAATGGGCCTTCGCTCTGCGACAACGTCGGTCATAGGTGCGGCAGCTAATCCTTCTCGCCTTCCAGCGTGCCGATGAGTTCTTCGAAGTCCTTCGTCTCGCGGAAGTTCTCAGGCCGCATCCACGTCTTCCAGCGACCTTACCTTCACCGGCTTGCGGTTGGGCAAGCGGACGATCACGTCGAGTTCGCCGCCGATGGCCTCCACATAATTGCGTAATGTCGAAAGATACATGTCCGTCTGCTTTTCGATCTTGGATACCGCAGGCTGGCTAATCTTGAGGGTCTTCGCGATCTTGGCCTGCGATTTCGCAGACAGGCGGCGAAGCTCTTTCAGCGATTCCACTTCGTTGACCAGTTCCTTGAACCGGCGGTCGATTTCCGCACGCCGTTTCGGCGGCAGCGCGTCGAGAACGTCTTTCAAGGGCACAGGCATAGTCAAATTCCCAATCGTTTGAGATGAGCCTTGTAGCGTGCGTCCGCGGCAGCGATCAGCTTCTTGTAGAACCGAGCCTGGCTCGTTCCGCTCTTGTCGCCTGCCACCAGCAGGATCGCATTCCGCTTCGGATCGAACGCAAAGGCCACGCGCCACACTCCGTCATCCGCCTGGAACCGCAACTCCTTCATGTTCGCAGTTTGCGAACCCTTCAGCGTATCCACATGCGGACGGCCAAGCTTTGGTCCGTACGCTTCAAGCAGGCGCACGCCCAGCAGCAGTTCGTCCTGTACGGGCTCTGTCAGCGCCTCATATTCGGCGAAGAAAGCATCCGCAAAGGCGACTTGCCACACCATGCTATATAACCTGTGAGTTATATTCAGTCAAGGGGCAGCTTCGGGACCGAATGCTAATCCTTCTCGCCTTCCAGCGTGCCGATGAGTTCTTCGAAGTCCTTCGTCTCGCGGAAGTTCTTGTAGACCGAGGCGAAGCGGACGTAGGCGACCTTGTCGAGGCTCGCCAGCGCCTGCATCACCAACTCGCCGATCACCGTGGAGGGAATCTCGTTCTCGCCCATGCTTTCGAGGCGGCGCACGATGCCTGTCACCATGCGATCTATGCGCTCGGCTTCCACGGGGCGCTTGCGCAGGGCGTGGGAGAGCGAGCGCTCCAGTTTCTCGCGCTCGAAGGTTTCGCGGCGGCCGTTCTTCTTGGTCACCACAAGCTCGCGGAGCTGCACCCGCTCGAAGGTGGTGAAGCGTCCGCCGCAGGCGGGGCAATGGCGGCGGCGGCGGATGGAGGAATTGTCGTCAGACGGGCGGCTGTCTTTGACCTGGGTGTCGTCGTGTCCGCAAAACGGGCAGCGCATGAGGTGTCCTTAATTGTAGATCGGAAATTTGCGGCACAGATCGGCCACGCGCGAGCGCACGCTGGCTTCCACGCCCGCGTCGCCCTCTTCGCCATGTTTGGCAACGGCTTCAACGACTTCCACGATGAGCTTCGCAATCTCCTTGAACTCCGCAGGGCCAAAACCGCGCGTCGTTGCGGCCGGCGAGCCGAGGCGAACACCGGATGTGATCGCGGGCTTCTCGGTGTCGAAGGGAATGGCATTCTTGTTGGTGGTGATGAACGCGCGGTCCAGCGCTTTCTCGGTGGCGCGGCCCGTCGCGTGCTTGGGGCGCAGATCGACCAGCATCACATGCATGTCGGTGCCGCCGGAGACGATGTCGAGCCCCTGCGCATGGAGAGATTCTGCCATCGCCTTCGCATTCTCCACGACGTTCTTCGCGTAAAGCTTGAAGTCCGGGCGCAGCGCCTCGCCGAACGCGACAGCCTTCGCCGCGATCACATGCATCAGCGGGCCGCCCTGCAATCCGGGGAACACGGCGGAGTTGATCTTCTTTCCCAGATCCAGATCTTTGGACAGGATCATGCCACCGCGCGGCCCACGCAAAGTCTTGTGCGTGGTCGTCGTCACGACATGCGCATGTTCCAGCGGATTGGGATGCACACCGCCGGCGACCAGCCCCGCGAAATGCGCCATGTCCACCATGAAGAACGCGCCGACGGAATCCGCGATCTCGCGGAAGCGCTTGAAATCGATGATGCGCGAATACGCCGAGCCGCCCGCGATGATGAGCTTCGGCTTGTGCGCCTTCGCCGTCGCCTCGACTTCATCCATGTCGATGCGCTGGTCCTGGCGGCGCACGCCATAAGAGACGGGCTTGAACCATTTGCCGGACTGGTTGACCGGCGAACCGTGCGTGAGATGCCCGCCTGCCGCCAGATCGAGCCCCATGAACGTATCGCCCGGCTGCATGAGTGCGAAGAACACCGCCTGATTCGCCTGCGCGCCCGAATGCGGCTGCACATTCGCGAAGTCGCAATGGAACAGGCGCTTCGCGCGATCGATGGCGAGTTCCTCGGCAACGTCGACATATTCGCAGCCGCCGTAATAGCGACGGCCCGGATAACCTTCGGCGTACTTATTGGTGAGCACCGAACCCTGCGCTTCCAGCACCGCCTTGGAGACGATGTTCTCCGATGCGATCAGCTCGATCTTCTCCTGCTGGCGCTGCAGCTCATCGGCGATTGCGCGTGCGACCTCGGGATCCGTTTCGGCCACGCCTTTTGTGAAAAACCCGGGATTGCGCTGGTCCGCCGCGCTCAAACTCGCTGTCATGAAACGCCTCTCACAGGCCGGCGAAAGGCGAATCGGACACCCCGATTATTCGCACCTATCGCGCCCTCAGGTGTCCGCTTTACCAAATCTTGCGGTCAAGGACGATGGAAGAAATGAAATTCTCGGGAGGAGATCGGGCGACGGCCGAGTGTCGCAGGGTTATGTATTTTTGGCATAAGGAATGTAGGTCAATGCCTCACCTGAAGTAACCGATCAAATGATCGCACTAATGCCTTATGCAGCGCGCTATAAGCAAAAATTTAGCGGCCTATAATCCACCAAAGCCTTGAACCGACACCACAACTCTGTCGCGAACCTAACAGGACCATGCCCGGCATCGCGGGGATATGTCGTCTCAAGATAGGTTGATTTGCCTCCAAGGCTAGGCGATATGTGTGTATACCCTTATTCGAAAATCCGAAGGACCATGATGAGCGCCGAAGCAAATACCAAAACGGAAGATCTCCTCAGGTTGGCCACGAACATCGTGTCAGCCTATGTGGGCAACAACCCGATTCCGGTCACCGATCTTCCCGGCATGATCAAGAGCGTGTACGCGACACTTGGCGGGCTTTCGGGGCTTTCGCCGGCCGATGCGGGCACGACGCAGAAACCCGCAGTGAACATCAAGAAGTCGATCACCCCGGAATTCATCGTTTGCCTGGAAGACGGCAAAAAGCTGAAGATGCTCAAGCGCTATCTGCGTTCGCGCTACAGGCTCACGCCGGAAGAATACCGCACGAAATGGGGCCTGCCCGCCGACTATCCGATGGTCGCGCCGAATTATGCGGAGCAGCGTTCCCAGTTCGCCAAGAAAATCGGCCTGGGCCGCAACGCCCCCGCTTCGAAAGGCCGCCGGCGCGGCTAAGTCTTGCCGCCACGCTTCTGCTGCACGTAGCGGAGTTTCTGCAGCGCGGCAGCCTGGAGCGTTGCGCGTGGGGCGCGCGCAGGGCCGACGATGCTGACTTCGTCGCCGGTGGCAGGGTCGATGGCCGTCACTTTCACGACAGCGCCCTGCGCGAAGAATTCGAACAGGATTTCGCGGCCGCCGCTCAACGTGCCGATCAGGCGGCGCGCGACAGGCTGTGCGCCGTCCACACCGCGTCGAGCGCGCGGATCAATTCCTCCAGCATCGCATCGGTGTGAACCGGAGATGGCGTGAAGCGCAGGCGTTCGGTGCCGCGCGGCACGGTCGGATAGTTGATCGGCTGCACATAGATGGCGTGCTCGGCGAGCAGTGCATCGGACACCGCCTTGCAGCGCGCCGCATCGCCCACGAACACCGGCACGACATGGCTTGGCGAGTCCATCACCGGCAGATCGGCTTCGCGCAACATCTTCTTCAGCTTCGCAGCCTGGCGATGCATGGCGTTGCGCTCGGCATCGCCGGACTTCAGATGGCGCACGCTTGCCAGCACACCGGCCGCGATCGCCGGGGGCAGCGAGGTGGTGAAGATGAACCCCGGCGCGAAGGAGCGGATGCAATCGATCAGGTCGCGGCTCGCCGCGATATAGCCGCCCATGACGCCGAAGGCTTTGGCCAGCGTGCCTTCGATGATGTCGATGCGGTCCATCACGCCGTCGCGCGCCGCGACGCCCGCACCGCGCGGGCCGTAAAGGCCGACGGCATGAACCTCGTCGAGATACGTCATCGCGCCGTATTTGTCGGCGAGATTGCAGATTTCCTTGATCGGCCCAAAATCGCCGTCCATCGAATAGACGGACTCGAAGGCGATGACCTTCGGCGCCGCCGGATCGGCGAGCCTGAGCTTCGCTTCCAGATCGGCCAGATCGTTGTGCTTGAACACATGCTTCTCGGAACCGCCACGGCGGATGCCCTCGATCATCGAAGCGTGGTTCAACGCGTCCGAGAAAATGATCAGCCCGGGCAACAGTTTCGCCAGAGTGGCGAGCGTGGTGTCGTTGGAGATGAAGCCGGAGGTGAACAGCAGCGCCGCTTCCTTGCCGTGCAGATCGGCGAGCTCGGCTTCCAACTCCACATGATAATGCGTCGTGCCGGAGATGTTGCGCGTGCCGCCCGAGCCGCCGCCCGCCGCGTCGATCGCCTCATGCATGGCGGCCACCACTTTGGGATGCTGGCTCATGCCCAGATAGTCGTTGCTGCACCACACGGTGATCGGCTGCTTGCTCGCGCCCATATGGAAATCGGCGTTCGGATAGGCCCCGCGGCGGCGCACGATATCGGCGAACACCCGGTAGCGGCCCTCGCGCTTGAGGCCCGCCAGTGCATCCCGAAAGCGGGAAAGATACGCAAACGCCATACCTTGAACCCTCTCTGCCCTACCCAACCAACGAGACCGAGATTATCCCAGCGCAAGACCGGAACCCCAAGAGAAAATTGTCACATGACGGGCCGGCTTTTCTCACGGTAGAGGAGCCGCCCGGGCTAGTTGCGACTCGTTTTCAATCCGGAACCGACCCGCGCGCACGGGGCCTAGGACGATGCGAGGTTAACAACCGCGTTTACGCCCATGGCGATGATGCCGGCATAGTAAAAAAACGACACCACGGCATGGCCCAGCGTGGCGCGGCGCATCCGCATATCGAGGATATCCGTGTCGGAAGTCTGCGCGGTCATGGCCACCGTAAAAGCGTAATATAGAAAATCCCAGACGCCAGGTTCCTTGGTGTGCGGAAAATCCAGCCCGCGCACGCTCTGCGGCCCGCTTTCTTTGCGCGCATAATAAAGATCGGCGTAGTGGAACGCCGCGATCGTATGCAAGGTGAACCAGCCCAGCGGGATTCCGGCAAAGGCCAGCACGAGTTCCAGCGGCGTTGTGCCGTGCTTCTGCTTCAGCACCGTGACGATATCCAGCGATGACGCCCCGATCACCACGAGCGCGATCAGCAGGACGAGCAGGATGCCTTCGTCCTCGATCGCCGCGCGCTCACGCAAGGCGTCGGGCGTGGTCCGCACCACGACAAAGGCCATTGTCACAAGATAAAGCGCGAAAGACGCATCGGCCGCCGAGAGAAAACGGGCCGCGGGCCGCAGCGACATCGTCGCGAACCATACCGCGACCCCCAGCGCGAGCGCCGTGTAGAAGCGCCCGTGGCGCCAGAAATGATTGCGGATCGATTCCACCAGGCGAGTGGTCGCACGAAACCCTTACAGGCGGAAGCGCACCTGGTCGATCCAGAAGCGCTCGATGCGGCGCAGGCTGGTGTTCAGCGACTCAAGTTCCGTGGCGCCGACATTGCCCACGGCTTCCAAAGAGCCCAGGTGGCGTTCGAACAGCTCGCGCAACATGTCGCGTACGGCTTCACCCTTGCGCGTGAGGCGCACCAGCACCGAGCGGCGATCCGCTTCGGAGCGTTCGTGGTGAATGTAGCCGCCTTCGACAAGCTTTTTGAGATTGTACGACACGTTCGAGCCCAGATAATGTCCGCGCGTGCGCAACTCGCCCGCCGTCAGTTCCTGATCGCCCACATTGAACAGGAGCAGCGCTTGCACGCTGTTGATCTCGCGTTCGTCCTTGCGATCCAGCTCATCCTTGATCACGTCGAGAAGCTGGCGATGCAGCCGCTCCACGAGATTGAGCGATTCCAAATAAAGTTTGCGGATAGGCTGTGCGCTTCCGAGCGCCGCAGCCGCCTCCTGCGGTTTGGCCAAAGCCGTCATATCTTTATCGCCCGGTTTTCCAGGCGCCCACCTGTTTTATTAAATCAAACAGTAAGGGCCGCCGATTAAAGACCGGTAAATTCTCAACGCTCGCCGCGCAGCATCTTGATGATGCCGGAGAAGTCGACGCCGGAATGTCCTTTCGCGGCAAACAAAGCGTAAAGCTGCGCCGCTTCCGCGCCCAGCGGCGTGACTGCACCCGACGATTGCGCGGCGGCTTGCGCCAGTTTGAGATCCTTCAGCATCAGCGCCGTTGCAAATCCGCCCGTGTAATCGCGGTTCGCGGGCGATGTCGGCACTGGTCCCGGAACGGGACAATACGTGGTGAGCGACCACGACTGGCCTGACGACGTGGACATGATGTCGAACAGCTTCTGCGGTTCGAGGCCGAGCTTCTCGCCAAGCGCAAAGGCTTCGCAGGTGCCGATCATCGAGATCGCCAGCATCATGTTGTTGCAGATCTTCGCGCCCTGCCCCGCGCCCGCACCGCCCGCCAGCACGATCTTCTTGCCCATCTTTTCGAGGAATGGCTTTGCGCGTTCGAACGCCTTATCGCTACCGCCGCACATAAAGGTGAGCGTTCCCGCCTCCGCGCCGCCCGTGCCGCCGCTCACCGGCGCATCGAGAAAATCGAAGCCCGCTTTCTCCGCCGCCGCATGAACCGCACGCGCGGAGTCGATATCGATGGTGGAAGAGTCGATCAGCAACGCGCCTTTCTTGGCCGCGCCGAAAATTCCGTTGTCGAGATACACCGCCCTCACATGATGCCCCGCCGGCAGCATGGTGACGACGACATCCGCATCCTTCACCGCCTCATTCGCGCTCGCGGCCTTCTTCGCGCCCGCGCCAATCACCGGCTCCAGCACAGCGGCGGAGAGATCGAACGCGCGCACATCATGCCCCGCCTTCACCAGATTGCGCGCCATCGGCCCGCCCATGTTGCCTACGCCAATGAATGCGATGGTTGTCATGTCTCTTCTCCCAACATTTCTTCTCTGATTGTCATGGCCCGGCTTGACCGGGCCACCCAGCAAGCGCGTGTCCACGCGCGACAT
>DASXFK010000015.1:0-13121 GCA_036489635.1 Rhizomicrobium sp.
GGCGACGATGATCAGCACCACCAGCAGCATGCGCGGGCTGGCCGGCGGATTGGGCCGCAAGACCGCATCCAGGATGGGCGTCTCGTCGCGCATGAATCTAGAATGCGGTGCAGGCCCACGGGTTTCAAGTCGCGCGCGAAACCGGCTAGCTTGGCCGCCCATGCCGCGCAAATTCACCGCACAGCAAGCCGAGGAATTCTTTGCCCGGCTGAAAAAGGAAATCCCCGAGCCCAAGACCGAACTCAAATCGGTCAATCCGTACACTTTGCTGGTGGCGGTGGTTCTGTCGGCGCAAGCGACCGACAAGGGCGTGAACAAGGCGACGGGGCCGCTGTTCGAAATGGTGCAGACGCCGGAAGAAATGGTGAAGTTGGGCGAGACGAAACTCACCGCCTACATCAAGACCATTGGGCTTTTTCGCACCAAGGCGAAGAACGTGATCGCGCTGTCGAAAGCGCTGATTTCCGAACACGGCAGCAAGGTGCCGAAGGATCGCGAGGCGCTGGAGGCGCTGCCGGGCGTGGGCCGCAAGACGGCGAATGTCGTGCTCAACGTCGCATTCGGCGAGCCCACCATCGCGGTGGACACGCACATCTTCCGTGTCGGCAACCGCACAGGGCTGGCGCCGGGCAAGAACCCGCTGGACGTGGAGTTGGCGCTGCTCAAGATCGTGCCGCAGCATTACCGCCTGCACGCGCACCACTGGCTGATCCTGCACGGCCGCTACACCTGCGTTGCGAGGAAGCCGCATTGCCCGGTATGCGTGGTGGCCGATCTGTGCCGCTTCAAGGACAAGACGAAGCGCGCGCAATTCAGTGACAAGGAATGGGCCGAGATTACGTCGTCGGCACCGCCTTCTTCACCTCGAGAGACGCCAGGCAGTTAGAGTCTGCGGCCATGACGGCGCCGCGCGGCAAGGTCTCGACATGCTTGACCGTCAGCGCGTTGTTCGCCGGATAGAAGAAGAAGAACGCCTTGCAGGCGGCGCCGTCATAGCGCCACATCTGGGTGCCGTTGTCGTCGCGCACGAAAGCGGGCTGGCCGAACGCGATCTTGATTTGATCCGTGTTCAGCCCGGCGATATTGCCCGGTTCGCCCGGCGGCGGCGCGGCAGGCAGCACAACCTGGGGCGCCGGCGCCGCGCAAGCGCCGACAAGCGTGCAAAGCGCGGCTGCGGCAAGCAAACGTTTCATGCCAGTCACTCCCGATGGCGCGTGAACTTCAACATATGCACCCCGCGCCGGACAAGGGCACGACAAGAGCGAGCTTTCGTGCGCGCTTGCGAACATCGGCACCTTCCTTTATCGGCTCGCCACTATAGAAGAGGATCGCTTGCATGGCCAAATACGATGTCGCCGGGATCGGCAACGCGATTGTGGATGTGATCGCCGCCATCGATGATGCGTTCCTCCTGCAGCACAGCGTCGCCAAAGGCGTGATGAGCCTGGTGGACGAATTCCGCGTTGGCGAATTGCTGCCGGCACTCACGGCCCCGCAGCAGATCGCCGGCGGCTCGGCGGCGAACACGATGGCGGGCATCGCCTCGTTCGGCGGCAAAGGCTTGTTCGTCGGCAAGGTGAAAGACGATGTGCTGGGCCGCGCCTTCGCCGACAGCATGAACGAGATCGGCGTGACATTCTCGACCGCGATGGCAACAGATGGTCCATCGACGGCGAGCTCGGTGATTTTGGTCACGCCGGACAAGCACCGCAGCATGAACACTTATCTCGGCGCCAGCCGGGAAATCGGCGTGGCAGATGTCGATGAAGCCGCGATTGCCGCCAGCGCGGTGCTCTACATCGAAGGCTATCTGTGGGATCAGCCCGACGCGAAAGCCGCAATCGCCAAGGCAATTGCGGCGGCCAAGCGCGCTGGCGGCAAGGTGGCGTTCACATTATCCGATCCGTTCTGCGTCGGGCGCTATCGCGAGGAATTCCTTGGCCTGCTGAAAAACGACCTCGACATCTTGTTCGCCAATGAGGACGAGGCCAAAGCGCTGTTCGAGGTGGAAACGTTCGATGCGGTGCTGCCGCTTTTGAAGAATTGGGGCGGCATCGCCGCGGTCACACGCTCGCAAAAAGGTTGCGTGGTGGTCCATGGCAGCGCCGTGCATGTCATAGGCGCGGTGCCCGGCGTGACGGTGATCGACACCACCGGCGCCGGCGACCAATTCGCCGCGGGATTTCTCTATGGCCACACGCATGGCCTCGATTTGGCGACGTGCGGCAAGCTTGGCGCGCTGGCAGCCGCGGAAGTGATCTCGCATTATGGTGCGCGCCCGGAAAAATCGTTGCGCGATCTGGCCGCGAGAACAGAGCTGATTTAACGGTCGCTATCCGCACCCTCATTGTCATGGCCTGATTTAATCGGCCATGACAATTTTAATTGGGTTCGAGATTATTCCCCAATCACGTGCAGCACCACGTGGCGGCTGTGGGGCGTGTCGCGGTGCTCGAAAACGTAAAGCGCTTGCCAGGGGCCCAGGACCATTGCGCCATCGCGCACCGGCACGGACAGCGAAGTTTGCGTCAGGGCGGAGCGGATATGACTTGGCATATCGTCCGGTCCTTCAGCATCGTGACGATAGTCGCGCGAGGGCGGTGCGATCTTCTTGAAAAAATCGTTCAGATCCTTCAGCACGTCGGGATCGGCGTTCTCTTGAATCGCCAGCGACGCCGAAGTGTGGCGGATGAAGCAGATGAGCAGGCCGTCCGCGACCTTCGATGCGCGTACAAACTTCGCAGCCCTATCGGTGAAGTCATATAGCATCGGGCCATGCGTCTCGATCGTAACGGTCTCGAAATGCTGCTTCATCCGTTCTTCCGCAAATACACATAGAGTGCGCCCGCGCCGCCGTGGCGGATGTGGGCGGCTCGCGTATCGGCAACGAAGCGGGCCAGTTCCGGTTCCTTGAGCCATCGCGGTGTCATCGTGCGCAACACGCCGCGTTTGCGGCCGTCGAGTCCCAGGTCGAACGGCGCATCGTCGCGTTGCGCTGCACCGCCCTTGCCCGTGACGACAAGCGCCAGCCGCACGCCGCGCGCGTGAGCGCCGCGCAAAAAGGCGACGAGGGCGCGATGCGCGGCGTCTTCCGTCAATCCATGCAGATCGAGTTTGGCTTCCGGCGCGAGCTGGCCGCGGCTCAAGCGTTCCGCGGTGCGTCCGTCGAGGCCGGTCGGGCGTGGCGCGCGCGGGATTGGCCGCGCCACGCTCTTTGCCGTGCTTGTTTTCGCGGCAGGTTTTTTCTTCGCGCCGGGCTTTGTTTTCGAAAGCTTCGCGTCGGCGAAAGTGGTTTCGAACAATGCGCGCTCTTCGGCGCTGACTTCGCGCCGCCGCTTCATTTCGCCACTCCATAACGCGTGCGGCTGTCGATCCGCGCCGCCACCAGCTTGGGCAGCAGCACATACATGTGGCCATGCGCCGTCATCGCGCCCGCGGTTGCTTCAGCCTTGGAGCCGAAGCCCCAGAACACGTCGCCGCGCACGGCGCCCTTGATCGCGCCACCGGTATCTTGCGCGACCAGCAAGCGATGCAGCACCGGCGCATCGGTCGCGATATAGACGGGGGCGCCCAAAGGATGCAGGTGCTCGTCCACGGCAAGGCTTGCGCCGGGGGTCAGCGCCACGCCTTCGCTGCCTTTGGGGCCCAGCGCTGAATCGCCGATCGGCTCCTCCTTGAAGAACACGAAGGACTGATCCCGTTCCATCATCGCGCGCCCCGCGCGCGGATGCGCCGTCAGCCAGGCGCGGATCGCCTGCATGGACATGTCGGCGCGTTCGATGTCGCCGGCAGCGATCAACGCGCGCCCGATGGGCGTATAGGGCCGGCCATTCTGTCCCGCATAGGCGATGCGCTCGAAACGGCCGTCGTCGAACCTGGCGCGGCCCGAACCCTGGATGTGCAGAAAGAACACCTGCACAGGATCGGAGCCATAGACAAGGATCGGCGCTTGTTCCAAGCCTTCCGCGTCGATCTCGCCGCGCGTGGCATAGGGCACAAATGTTTTGCCGACGACGCGGCCGCTGATCTTCTGTCCCGCCAGCGCCGGCTTGAAGAGTCCGAGCTCGGCGGTGATCAGATCTTTTGGCAGGCCGTAGATCGGCGTCTGATACGGGCCGTGGCGCACGCGGCTCACCGCCAGTTCCGGTTCGTAATAGCCGGTGAACAGCCCGTCCGAAGTTTGGGCTGCGATCACGGCGACCGGCGTGAACCAGGTCTCGAAAAACGCCCGCGCCGATCCTGCGCTCGATTGCGCGTGGGGCGCGGCCGAACAGGCGGCGCGCCAGTTGCCCACCATGCCCGCATAGCCGGCGCCGCCCATGGCCTCAGCAGGCGCAAGCTTCTCGAGGCTGGCGCAGGAGCGCCTGAAGGCGGCAAGCGCGGCGCGCGGATCGTTGGTGCTCCAGCCCGGCAAGCTCGAAAAACTTTGGCGGGAGAGCATGAAGCGCCCCGCCGGCGGCGCGTGCTGGCTGCGCCATGCGAAATACAAAGCGGCCGCAGCGAGAAGGAAAACAACAAGGACGGCTAAAGCGCGGCGAGCCGCCATCAATGGCCAGAAGCGTCGGGAGCGGTGCCGGAGGTCGCGACCAGCATCCAGTTTGGATCGCGCGAAGCGGTGTCGCGCGCGAAGCTCCACACATCGGTGACTTCGCGCACTTCCTTCGGATCGCCTTCGACCACCGCGCCGGATTCATCGCGCGTCGCGGAAAGGAATTGCGCCAAGAAGCTCATGGTGATCTCGGCCGTCCGGTCCTTCAGCGCGGCATGCACGATCTTCGCGGCCTTGAAACCGACAAAGGTGAATTCGACCTTCAGCTTCTTCGACTCGCGATCGCCAATGGCGTGTTCGAAGGCATGATAGACGTCGGCGGCGATCAGCTTGCGCAGGGCGTCGCGGTCGCCGCGCGCGAAGGCGGCGACGATCATTTCATAAGCCTGTTTGGCGCCGGCGATGAAATGGTCGGTCTCGAAGCCGCGGTCGGCGAGCTTGATGTCGATCAGGGCGCGCTTCACCGGATCGGACGCATCGCTCGCGTCGGGCGGACGCTGCGCGTTGGGCAGGGGAATCACATTGTCGGGCTTTTTGGCAGCATCGGCGCCGATGCGCTGGAAACGGTCATTGGCCTCGCGCTCATTGCCAGTGCGGCGGCCGAGCACGGTATACAGCCGGAACAGGATCACGCCTGCGACCATGGCGATCAGGACGATGCCGAAGAATTGGGGATTGGGCATGGCGTTCACGGCTTTCCGGGCTTGAGCATGAACTTATCCCCTGCGCGGGGTCGAGCGAAAGTCCATTCAGCATTATCTAAACGTCGGGCGCGCGCACCGGTTCATTACCTGCGGCGGCGCGCTTGGCTTGTCAGTGCCGCGCAATCCATGGTAGCCGCGCCCCTTCCAGGCAGGACGAGCAAAGATGAGCGACGCGACAAACGGGCAAAACGCACCCTTTCCGGGCGGAAATCCGCCGTTCGACCTGCGCATGCAGGTCATCGGGCAATATGTGAAGGATCTGTCCTTCGAAAATCCCGGCGCGCCGATGAACATGGTGGAACGGCCGCAGATCGATTTGGGCGTCGATCTCCAGGCCAAGCGCCTCGATCCGGAACGCTATGAAGTTGAGCTCAAATTGCGGGTTTCGGCGAAGGCCGGCGAAAAAACCGTCTTCCTGCTCGAACTGGCCTATGCAGGGCTTTTGCAGATGACGGGAACGGCGCCCGACGAGGTGATCCAGCAGGTCTTGCTGATCGAGGCACCGATGATGCTGTTCCCGTTCGCGCGGCGTATCGTCGCCGACGCCATCCGCGACGGTGGCATGCCGCCGCTGATGATCGAGCCCATCGACTTCACCCAGCTTTATCGCTCGAAGATGGGGCAGGGCGCGTCATCGCCGATTCAATCGGCGTAACGTAGCCGCTTCGGCGGCCCGCGCTTTAACGCCAATTCCAGATCGCGTCGCCGCCGAGTTCCTTTTCGACGAACGCCGCATGGGCCGTGACTTCGCTTTCGCTGAGGCGCGGGGCAAGTGGCACCGGCCGCTGGCGCACCGTCACAACCACGTCCACGGCAACAAGCGTCTCCGCCACATCGGTCGGCGTGAGCTGCAATCTGGCCTGACGTCCGCCGACAAGCTCCAGATAAACCCGCGCGGTGAGCTCGGCGTCGAGCAGCGCCCCATGCTTGGCGCGGCCTGAAAGATCGATGCCGAAACGCTTGCACAATTCATCCAGCGAATAGCGCGCGCCGGGCACCTTGGCTTTGGCGATCTCGATGGTGTCGATGGCGCGGGCGAACGGAATCGGCGAATGCGAGAGGCGATGCAATTCGCTGTTGAGGAATTTGATGTCGAAGCCGGCATTGTGGATGACCAAAGGCGCATCGCCCAGGAACGCCATGAACTCTTCCACCACATGGGCAAAGAACGGCTTGTCGGCGAGAAATTCGTCGGAGGTGCCGTGGATGCGCTCGGAATCGCCCACGCTGCGCTCCGGATTGAGATAGCGCTGGAAGGTGCGCCCCGTGGGGATGTGATCGATAAGCTCGACACAGCCTATCTCGATGATGCGGTGGCCGTCGGCGGGATCGAGCCCGGTGGTTTCGGTATCGAGAACGATCTCGCGCAATTAATTTTTTTCCTTCTGGCGGCGCGCGTGCAAAGCAGCGACCACGTTCTTCACGTCTTCGAAGGCGCGTTCAAGGCCCTTGTCGGTTTCGACCACAAAATGCGCCTTGGCCCGCTTTTCCGCGTCCGGCATTTGACGCGACAGGATTTGATCGAGCTTGTCGGGCGTCATGCCTTCGCGCGCCAGAACGCGTTGGCGCTGGATATGGGAGGGCGCGGAGACCACCACAACCGCGTCCATGCGCGCATGGCCTCCCGTCTCGAACAGGAGCGGGATGTCCAGCACCACCATCTGCGCACCATCCTGCGCGGCTTTCTCCAGGAATTTGCGCTGCTCCGCGCCGACGAGCGGATGCACCAAGGCTTCCAGCGTCTTGAAGCCTGCCGGATCGGCGGCGAGTTTCCTGGAGAGTTCGGCGCGGTCGACGCGGCCGTCCTTAACCGCGCCTGGAAAGGCTTGCGCGATAGGCGCCACCGCCGCGCCGTCTTTTTCGTAGAGCCGATGCACGGCCGCGTCGGAATCGTACACCGGCACGCCAAGCCTTGCGAACATCTTGGCGGTTTCGCTCTTGCCCATGCCGATGGAGCCGGTGAGGCCGACGAGATAAAGCCGCTCAGCCATGGCGCAGCGCCTTCTTCAGTTCCGCGCGCAAGGCCGGCGTGACTTTCGGTTCCTCGCCATAGAACGCCGCGAACGCCGGCACGGCCTGATGCATCAACATGCCGAGCCCGTCGATGGCGCGGTGCCCGGTGGTCGAGGCGCGCCGCAACAGCTTGGTTTCCAGCGGATTGTAGACGACGTCGCAGACCGCGGCGCTCACCGGCAAAGGCTCTAGCGAAATCTCGAGCGGCGGATTGCCGAGCATTCCGGCGCTGGTCGCGTTGACGAGGATGCTGACGCCCTCCGCCCCGCGCGGCCATTCTTCCCAGGCGAAAGCGTTCAGCCCTGCGCGCGTGTCCAGCTCTTCGGCCAAGCGACGCGCGCGTTCGGGGTCGCGCGCCACGATGCGGATGTCGTTCGCACCGAGTTGCGCCAGCGCCAGCGCCGCTGCGCGCGCCGCGCCGCCCGCGCCCAGGACCGCGGCGCTCTTTCCCACAAGCGCGCCCTTGCCCAGATCGTCGCTGAGGCTGGCGGCCAAGCCGCCGATGTCGGTGTTGCGGCCGACGATCTTTCCATCCGGCGCGAACAACAGCAGATTGACCGCGCCTGAGGCTTTCGCGGCGTCATCGCG
Organism: Rhizomicrobium sp.; assembly: GCA_036489635.1. GTDB lineage: Bacteria > Pseudomonadota > Alphaproteobacteria > Micropepsales > Micropepsaceae > Rhizomicrobium. The sequence goes on from DASXFK010000015.1 coordinate 7,855, forward strand.
TTCGTCGGCGGCGGCAAACGCGGCTTGCTTGTGCGGCACGGTGACGTTGACGCCCGCGAATCCGGCCTTCTGCAACGCAGCGAGTACCGAACGGAAATCCTGCGCCTGCACCGCCAGCGGGATATAGGCGCCGTCAATCGCATGCGCCGCCAGCCAAAAGCCGTGCATCCGCGGCGACAGCGAATGGGCCACTGGCCAGCCGATCACGCCGGCGAGCCTGGCTTTGCCGCTGATCGTCATGGCGCGAGCGCGCCCTGATCGCGCAGGGCCGTCAGCAGCGGCAGCATCGGCAAGCCCTGAATGCAGGAATTGTCGCCTTCGACGCGCGAGAAGAGCTGCAAGCCTTTGCCCTCGATCCGATAGCAGCCGACGCCGGCGAGCAAATTCTCGCCTTCCGCCGCCAGATAGTCATCGAGGAAATCGTCGCTGAAGTCTCTCATCCACAGGCTGGCTTTTTCGACATGCCGCCAAATCGGCGCGCCCGCTTTCGCCAGCACCGCGGCGCTGATCAATTCATGTTTCTTGCCGCGCAGGCGCATAAGCAATGCCCGCGCCTCGGCCATGCTGGCGCATTTGCTGACCAACTCATTCCCGAAAGCCAGAACCTGATCGCAGCCGATCACCAACGCGGAAGGATGCGCACGGGAAATCTTCAGCGCTTTCCATTCTGCCAGCACGTCGGCGATGCGGCGCGCATCCGCCTTTTCCGCAAGCAGTGCTTGCTTGACCGCAGCTTCATCCACATGAGCCGGCACCACCTGGAATGCGATGCCGGCGCAGGTCAGCAGCCTGGCGCGGGTGGCGCTGGCAGAGGCCAGAATGAGCGTCGTCACGAGGCCTTCCGTTCGGCCAGCAGATTGAGTACCGCGGCGGCCGTTTCCTCCACCGAGCGGCGCGAGACGTCGATCGCGGGCCAGCCCCGCTGCTCGAAAAGCTTGCGCGTGGCGGTGACTTCCGCGCGCACATTTTCCAGATCGACATAAGTGGTGTCGCGTACCTCGCCCAATGTATTGAGCCGATTGCGGCGGATCTGCACCAGCCGGTCGGGCGACGCCCACAGCCCCACCACCAGTGGATGTTGAAGATGGAGCAGTTCCGGCGGCAGCGGCACATTGGGCACGATGGGCACATTGGCGGCGCGATAGCCGCGGATCGCCAGATACACACAAGTGGGGGTCTTGGAGGTGCGGCTGGCGCCGGCCAGAACGATCTCCGCATCTTCCAGCAGGGCCAGCCCCTGTCCGTCATCGTGCGCGATGGCGTAGTTCAACGCCTCGATGCGCTGCAGATAGCGCTGGTCGACTTCATGCTGGCCGCCGGGACGGTGGGTTTCCGCCGAGCCGACAAAAGCGCCGAGCGCGCCGATGGCGCTATCCAGAACGCCGATGCAATGAACGCCGAGTTGCGCGCATTGGCTCTCCAGCGCGCGGCGCAGCTCAGGATTGACGATGGTGAAGAACACCAGCCCCGGCTCTTCGCGGATATGGCCGATGACGCGCTCGAGCTGGCGATGGCTGCGCACCAGCGCATAGAAATGCTCGCGCACCTCCACGCCCTCGAATTGCGCGCTCGCCGCTTTGGCGACATTGTTCAGCGTCTCGCCGGTGGAATCCGATACCAGATGCAGATGATAGGGACCGCTCACAGAGTTGTGCCTCGCCATGCCCAATTCGCGCACAATCGGACACGGCGCCCGGCTTATGCAAGCAGATTGCGCGCGACGGCGAATACGCGTGGACAGGTTCTGGAGCAACGCCTCTCGCACGACCGGGCGCGAGTGCCTTGTTTCTCAAGCGCTTGCAACATAAAAACCCTAGAACTCACCAAACCATCCACGATTCACAGACCAAACATCATCTTCATCAGATTCCTTAAGAGTCTTTCTGTTCTGAAGAAGGCTTTGAGCGGTGTGTGAAAGAGCGAGATGACGTGAAGATCGGTGTCGTCCTATTCAATCTCGGTGGACCGGATAGCCTCGAAGCCGTCGAGCCGTTCCTGGAAAACCTGTTTTCCGATCCCGCGATCATTTCCTTGCCGTGGATATTTCGAAAGCCGCTGGCGAAATTCATTGCCAGGCGGCGCGCGCCGATTGCGCGCGATATCTACGAGAAGATCGGTGGCCGCTCTCCGATCCTGCCGGAGACGCACAGACAGGCGCGCGCTCTGGAGCATGTCCTGGTGGCGCGGGGCCACGAAGCCCGTGCCGTCATCGCCATGCGCGCGTGGAAGCCGTTCAGCGATGAAGCGGCGAAAGAATTGAAAGCGTGGAATCCGCAGCGCGTGGTTTTGCTGCCGCTTTATCCGCAATTCTCCACAACCACGACTCAATCCTCGCTGGACGATTGGAAGGCCGCGAAAAAGCGTAGCGGTTTGCAGGTGCCGCAATCGCGGGTGTGCTGCTATCCCTGGGCGAACGGTTTTATCGACGCGCAAGCTGCGCTGATCGGCGAATGTTGGGCGAAGAAAAAGGCCGCTGTGGATTATCGGCTGCTGTTGTCGGCGCATGGTTTGCCCAAGCGCGTGATCGACAAAGGCGATCCTTATCGCTGGCAAGTGGAAAAGACGGCGCAAGCGATTGTGGAGAAGCTGGGGATAGCGAATCTCGACTGGAATGTCTGCTATCAAAGCCGCGTCGGACCGCTGGAATGGATCGCGCCGGCGACGGATGCCGAGATCCGCCGCGCAGGACGCGAGGGCAAGGGCGTGATCGTGGCGCCGATCGCCTTCGTTTCGGAACATTCCGAGACGCTGGTCGAGCTCGACATCGAGTACGGCAAGCTGGCGCGGGAGAATGGTGTTGTGGATTATCTGCGCGTCCCCACGGTGAGCACGCAGACAGCGTTCATTGCGACATTGGCGGACCTTGTGGAGCGTGCCATCGCCGGCAACAGTGCCGTCACCTGCGGCGACGGGCGCATCTGCCCGCGTGGAATGTCCCGCTGCGGCTTCGAGGCGGCATGATCCATTCGGAAAATTTCTATCTGTGGATCAAAGCGTTCCACATCATCTCGGTCATCATGTGGATGGCCGGCATGCTCTATCTGCCGCGTCTGTTCGTGTATCACTGCGAGACAACGCCCGGCTCGGCCGAAAGCGAGCGCTTCAAGGTGATGGAGAAGAAACTTCTGCGGGTCATCATCAACCCGGCGATGATCGCGACCTGGGTCTTCGGCCTCACCCTGGTGTGGCTCACCCGCGCCGACCAGCAGCATTGGTTCCAGATCAAATTCATCCTCGTGCTGGTGATGAGCGGAATTCATGGTTTCTACGCGGGCGCGGTGAGACGCTTTGGAAACGACGCCAACACCCGGCCCCAGCGCTTCTACCGCATGATCAATGAGGTGCCGGCGCTGCTGATCGTCGCCATCGTCATCCTGGCGGTGGTGAAACCTTTCTGAAATTCCCCTTTGCAGCGCCGGCAAATCGGGCTATACAGCAGCCGTTCCCCACACCGCGAACCGCCAGCGCCTTCAAGTCACGCGAGCGGAAACGGTCAAAAGACCGGCGCGGCGAACCAACCTTCCAGACTCTCGCAGCCGGTCCTCGCGACACGGGCGGGCACACGGAATTTCCCCCAACCTTGTTCAGGTACCTCACATGACAGTTCAGGACGGCCTGCAGGCGATGAAGCTGCAGGACCTCAAATCCAAATCCCCCACCGATCTTCTGGCGTTCGCGGAAGACCTCGAAATCGAGAACGCATCGTCCATGCGCAAGCAGGACATGCTGTTCGCGATCCTCAAGGAACTTGCCGAGCGCAATGTGGAGATCACCGGCACCGGCGTGGTGGAGACGCTGCAGGACGGCTTCGGCTTCCTGCGCTCACCCGAATCCAACTACCTGCCGGGCCCCGACGACATCTATGTCAGCCCCTCGCAAATCCGCCGCTTCGGCCTTCGCACCGGAGACACGGTGGAAGGCCCGATCCGCGGCCCCAAAGAAGGCGAGCGCTATTTCGCGCTGCTCAAGGTCACGACCATCAATTTCGAGGATCCCGAGCAGATCAAGCACAAGGTCCATTTCGACAACCTCACACCGCTTTATCCGACGCGCTGGCTCAACATGGAGCTGGCCGATCCCACCAACAAGGACAAGACGGGCCGCGTCATCGACATCGTGGCGCCGCAGGGCATGGGCCAGCGTGCGCTGATCACCGCGCAGCCGCGCACCGGCAAGACCGTGATCCTGCAGAACATCGCCAAGGCGATTTCGGCGAACCACCCCGAATGCTTCCTGATCGTGCTTCTGATCGACGAGCGCCCGGAAGAAGTGACCGACATGCAGCGCTCGGTGAAGGGCGAGGTGATCTCGTCCACCTTCGACGAGCCCGCTTCGCGCCACGTTCAGGTCGCCGAGATGGTGATCGAGAAAGCCAAGCGCCTGGTCGAACACAAGCGCGACGTGGTGATTTTGCTCGACTCCATCACGCGTCTGGGCCGCGCTTACAACACCGTCGTTCCGTCATCGGGCAAGGTGCTGACCGGCGGCGTGGATGCCAATGCATTGCAGCGCCCCAAGCGTTTCTTCGGCGCCGCGCGCAACATCGAGGAAGGCGGATCGCTGACCATTATCGCCACCGCGCTGATCGATACGGGCTCGCGCATGGACGAAGTGATCTTCGAAGAGTTCAAAGGCACCGGCAACTCGGAAATCATCCTGGACCGCAAAGTCGCCGACAAGCGCATCTTCCCGGCCATCGACATTCTGAAGTCCGGCACGCGCAAGGACGAACTCTTGCTCGACAAGAGCACCTTGGCGAAGACTTACGTGCTGCGTCGGATTCTGGCGCCGATGGGCACGATCGATGCCATCGAATTTTTGCTCGACAAGCTGCGCCAGGCCAAGAACAACGCCGACTTCTTCGACAGCATGAACACCTGAGGTTTCTGAATGGCGGTTTGCCGCTTCGGCTGGGACGGCAGCGATGTTTACGTTTACTATGACGTGAACGGAGGAATCTGTTGCTGCCGTTGTTCACTAGAGAACGGCGCAGTTCTCCGATTCAAGACCGGAAAAGAAACGATCGCGCATTTGCGTGTCCATGAAGCTGTGGGCCATACGGTCCCACAATCCGCTTTCGCAGAATTGGCCGAGGCGCCCTCTTAGCGACGAGTTGCTGCTTTAGTGTCGTGGTTGCTCGTGGGTTGCTGGTTTGTCACTCAGCTTCCGGCCCCAATCCGCGTTCGCCAAGTCGGTCCATCACCGCCAGCAGAACGCCGGAGAGGACGAAGGTGGCGTGGATGCCGATCAGCCAGGCCAGGTCGGTC
>DASXFK010000114.1:0-14449 GCA_036489635.1 Rhizomicrobium sp.
GACGATCCGTATGCCGGCGTGGTGATCGAGAAGATCTCCATGCGCAAGGGCGAGTTGCAGGACATGCGCCCGACAGGCGCGGGCAAGACGCGGCTGGTGTTCTTCGCGCCGGCGCGCGGGTTGATCGGCTATCACGGCGAATTTCTCACCGACACGCGCGGCACCGGCGTCATCAACCGCATGTTCCACGGCTACGCGCCGTATAAGGGCGCGCTCGAGGGCCGCCGCAATGGCGTGCTGATCTCGACGGGCGACGGCGAAGCGGTCGCCTATGCGCTGTGGTATCTCGAAGAGCGCGGCAAGCTGTTCGTCACGCCGGGCACCAAGATCTATCAGGGCATGATCGTGGGCGAGCATTCCCGCGACAACGATCTCGACGTGAATCCGCTGAAGGCCAAGCAGCTCACCAACATCCGCACCACGAGCAAGGACGAAGCCGTTCGCCTGACGCCGATCGTTCCGATGACGCTTGAGCAGGCCATCGCGTATATCGAAGACGAAGAACTCGTCGAAGTGACGCCGCACTCCATCCGCCTGCGCAAGCGCGCTTTGCTGCCGCACTTGCGCAAACGCGCGAAGGAAGAAGCTTAGTTCGCTTTCTTCAACCCCAGCCGCCCGGCGATGATCCCATCCACCATCCGTTTGGGCAGGTGGCCGACGATGAAATCCTGAAAGCCTGCCGGCGTTACCGTGTAATGAACCTTGGGCTTGCGCGTGGTGAGTGCGTACCACACCGCGCGGCCGATGGTTTCCGGTGGGAAGCCCTTGCGCCCCATGTCCAGCATGTAGTTGCGCACCGTATCGAGGGCTTTGGCGTAAGGCGTGTTCGCATAGCGTGACACGTCCACCTGTTCGGCCTTGTCCCAGATCGGTGTCGCCACCGCGCCCGGCGCAACCACGATCACGTCGATACCAAACAGCATCAGCTCGCGGCGCAGCGATTCCGAAAATCCTTCGAAGCCGAATTTCGATGCGTTGTACGGCCCCATGAACGGGTTGGCGTTGCGTCCGCCGACACTGGTGATGTTGACGATGCGGCCCGGTGCGCCCGCGCGCGACGTGTCTGCGCCGAGCAGCGGCGCAAAAGTCTGGATGACGATGAGCTGACCCGTGAGATTGATCTCGAGCTGCTGGCGAAATTCATCGACGTCGAGATAGAGCAGGGGTCCCGCCACCGCGATGCCGGCATTGTTCACGAGCCCGGCAAGCGTTTCGTTGCCGAGCGCGGCGGCGACCTGATCGGCGCCGCGCTTCACCGCCGCCGTGTCGGTGATATCGAAAAGCAGCGGCGTGAAACTCGCGCCGAACTCTTTCGACAAGCGATCCGCGTCCGCCTGCTTGCGCACGCTGCCGAAGACGCGAAAGCCCTTGCCGATGAGCACCTTCACACAACCCCAGCCGATGCCGGTGGATGCGCCCGTCACTACGACGCTTTTCATGCCTGCGCCCTCAATGTTCCACGGCCAGTATAGAAGGATTTGTCACACAGAGGCGCAGAGACGCGGAGGGATTCACGCGCAGGCGCGGGGACGCACAGGTTCTGGCCGAAGGCGGTACATCGCAGAAGCTGGTTGGCGCGCGAAGCGCGGCGAAAGGGCGATCCGGCGGGCAATTGCAGCCTTGTTCCTCTGCGTCTCTGTGTCTCTGTGTGAGACATTCTTCTTCCCCGCGTCTGCGCGTGAGAAATCCTTTTTTGAAGATGGCCACCGACGCTGCTATTAGGGCGGCATGACTGTTGACCCAGCGACAATCGCTTTCGCCAATACGCTCGCCGACGCGGCGGGCGCGGTGATCCGTCCGTATTTCCGCAAGCGCATCCAGGTGATCGACAAAGGCGGCACCGGTCCCAAACCGATCTACGATCCGGTGACCGAGGCCGACAAAAGCGCCGAAGACGCCATGCGCAAACTGATTCGCGCCGAGCGGCCGAGTGACGGCATCCTCGGCGAAGAGCGCGGGCATGAGCTGGGCACGTCGGGGCGTACCTGGATCCTCGATCCCATCGACGGCACGCGGCCGTTCATCACCGGACGTCACACCTGGGGCACGCTGATCGCGCTGCACGAAAGCGACAAGATGGTGCTGGGCATCATCGACCAGCCGGTGCTGCGCGAACGCTTTATCGGCCATGACGGAAAATCCGAAATGATCACGCCGGAGGGGCGCGAGCCGATGCAGGTGCGCGCCTGCTCGTCGCTTTCGACGGCGCTGGTGTCCACCACGCATCCTTGGGAATATTTCAACCGCAAGCAGCGCGCCGCGTTCGCGTCTTTGTGCGACGCCGCGCGCATGAGTTACTTCGGCGGCGATTGCTACGCCTACGCGTTGCTGGCGATGGGCTTCATCGACGTGATCGCGGAAGGGCGGCTGGCGCCGTGGGATGTTGCGGCGCTCATTCCGGTGATCGAAGGCGCGGGCGGGATCGTCACCGATTGGGACGGCAAGCCTTTCACCAACGGCGGCAGCGTTCTGGCCTGCGGCGACAAGCGCGTTCACGCGCAAGCGGTGAAAATTCTGCGCGGGCAGGGGTGAGTTCACCTGCCCTTCGCGGGGAGGTGAAAGTCGGCGCAAGGCAATCTCAGCATCCGCCAATCGTAACAGCGCGCGCACACGGCGTCGCCAGCTCCGCACGCGCGCGGCGAAGGCGCGGATGCGTGCGGTGTGCAATCCGGTTTTCAGCGCGTTGGAGTTTCCAGGCTGGCCGCCTTTCTTTCTCTGCGGCCTGGCGGGATTGGCGAGCGTCATCATCGCGTTATTCGTTTTCCGGTTTTGCCGGCCCCCTTCCCCCCACCCGCTCGATGGCGACGACGTGGCGGGTGGTCTTCACGGGCTCGGGGGCGCCGCGCAGCCGGTTGATCGCGCCGGCGAGTTGAGCGCTCATCTCCATCAGCTTGCTGGCGTGGTTGATGAAATAGCCCCGATCGTTCGGCTCGATCGGCGAGTTGCGGTAGAGAGAACCTGCGTCGCGCACCATGCCGACGCACTCCAGAAGCTGGGCATTGAGCAGTGCTTCGGTGGCGCCGGGCGCATTGACCTGATCGTCCAGCGCGATCGGCTCTGCGGGCAGCGGTTTCTCGACCGTGCCGGGCCGCCCGAAGCGGGTGTCGAAACTCGCCTGGATCATTCTCTCGATTCCCTTGCGCAAATTCGCATTGCCATCGGGCCTGCCGAAATCCGCGTCTTCCGGGTCATACCCGGCGTGATTCCAATCATTCATTCACAGAACATAATAAGAACTAGGAGGATAGTCAACCACCTCTTTTGCCGCATGAGGCTTTCCCCTACGTGTACAATCGGTAATGTAGCACCTCACCTGAATGGAGCTGCCGATGAAAACCTCATTATTGCTATGTGGAGTTGCTTTTGCCTGCGCGTTCTCGCTTTGCGCGCAGGCTGGACCTGCTTATCCCTCCTTTGCGGATCGGGCTCGGGCCGGTTTCGGCACAGGGGCGAAGGTCGCGCTGGAATGGCATTGGTCGGAAATGACCATCCGCTCGGTCGGCGTAAAAAAAGTATCGAGGGGCGCGAAGGGCATCGTCTGCGTTGAGCCCAGTGCCAGCCTGAACTTCAAGGGCATCTATCCGATGGTGACGGCATCGGACGATCTGTCCAACACCCTTACGCCCATCGTCTATGTCCGCAACGAAGCGGACCGTTGCCCAAACAGGAACTATGTCGAAGTCGATACCTTCGAGCTCAAGGGCGGCAAATACGCCGCGAGCAATAACGTCGGTTTCTTCCTGATCGTCGAGTAAGATGCGTGGCCTGAAGAGGGGAAGCCTGCAGCGTTTGCGGGCTTCTCATTTTTCCGCCACAAACGCATCGAACGCAGCCCAGAAGCGGGCGCGGATGGCATCGCTCTCCATCAGGATCTCGTGTTCGGATTGGGCGAGGTCGAGCAACTGGCCGTGCGGCAGGCGCTTGACGAATTCGCGCTCGGCGCTGACATCGACGATGCGATCCTTGCCGGCGGCACACAGCAGAACGGGCGTCGAGATTGCTTCGGCGTAACCGGGCGCCATCACCTTTGCCATCGAGCGATAGGCCGCTTCGAGCCAACCCCATGTCGGACCCGCCAGTCGCAAATCCGGATGCGCGAAGACGACATCCTGCGTGCGCTGAAAGCGCGCGGCGTCGCTGGTCACAAGCTGCGTGGCGAAGGTGACAAGATGCGGATCGCGCGCGTCCATGCCCCACACCCACTCGTTCTTTGCACCGATCAGGTTCTCGAACCAGCACACAAGATGCGCCAGCCACACCGGATAGCCGCGCGTCAGCGCGCGCAGCATCGGAGCCGAGAGCACGGCGGCGGAAAACGCCTTGGGTCTGTCGTGCAAGCCGCGCAGCAGAATGTGGCCGCCCATGGAATGGGCCAAGGCGAGCGGCGGCGCCGTGCCCATCAGCGGCGTCACCACCTGATCGTAGAACGCCCACAGCGCGGCATCGTACGTCGAGAAATCGTCGATATGCGCCTTCAGCGGGTCGGGCAGCAGGCGATAGGATCCACCTTGCCCGGGCCAATCGAAGGTGGCCACCGCGAAGCCGCGCGCGCGCAACTCGCCGATCACCTCGTCATACTTCTCGATGAATTCCGTCTGCCCGTGCAGCAGCACGCAGAGCCCGCGCGATTGCGTGCCTTGCGCGTTGAAGGTGGCGACGCGCAGGCGATGGCCGGCAGGCGTGGTGATGAATGTCGGGCTCACTGGCGCGAATCGCGAATGGCGAATAGAAAATTATGATAGCCTATTCGCTACTCCCTATTCGCCCAATCAACCGCCGGCTTTTTGCAGGATCGGGCCGAGCTTCATGGCCAGGCCCATGTCGCCGGCCACGCGCAACTTGCCCTGCATGAAGGCGGATGTGCCGTCGAGCTCGCCTTTGACCATTTTCTCGAACGTGTCGAGGCTGACGCTGATGGTGCAGTCGGCCGACTTGCCGTCGCCGTCCGACACGGTGTTGGGCGTGGCTTTGCCGTCGACATAAACGCTGCCGGGCTCGCCGAAATCGAATTTCAGCGTGCCGCCGAGGCCGGAGTTCGCGCCGATCGCACTGCCCATCTGATTGATGATTTGCTGAACCTGTGCCGAAGCCATGTGTCGTCCCTTCCAGATGTTGTGGGGCGGGGCTCTTTGCGGCGCCTGTACCCCCCGCGCGATATGAGCATGAGGGATTATCCCGCACAATCCCGCAAAGGTCCGGCGCGCAAACGCCCCGTCGCGGCCATTGGCGCGGCACGGCTTTGGCGCTTAAGCTCGCGCGTCGGACGCAAAGGATGGGGCCATGACCGTCGGATGGATTGCAGCCGTGCCACGGCCGGCATGAGCGCGCACAACGAGCCGACCGATATCGACGCCGCGCTGCCGCAACATCCGGCGGAGCGCGACTTGCTCGGCAATGCCTGCTTCTATTTTCATTTCGCGGTGATGGTCTTCATCGTCAGCGGATGGCTCGATCCGTGGCGGCCGGGACTGTTTTTCTATCTCGGCTTCCTGCCGCTGGTGATCGTCCAGTGGCAGGTGAACAAGAGCTCCTGCGTCCTCAACAACATCGAAAGCTGGCTGCGCACCGGGCGCTGGCGCAATCCGAAGAACCGGGAAGAGGGTGCGTGGCTCTTGAATATGGTGAAAGATGTCACCGGCATCGCGCTTCGTCCCTGGCAGGCGAACGCGATCAATTACGGCGTGGTCGTCACGCTGTGGTGCGCCGCCCTCCTGCACCTCAATCACTGGCGTATCTGATTCAGCGGTTCTTCTTCGGTGCCGAGACCACACAATCCATGAGGCGGGCGACACTCAGGCCCGAAACGCTGGCCGAAAAGCAGATGGCCTTCGCGCGCGCTGCACGGCCTCGCGGCGCGATCGCACCAATTGCGCAAGAGCGATTGCTTGCGGGACGACTCGTGGGGAGGCCTTCGGCACTCCGGCTCTTGAACTGCCAAAAGGGGGTTCTTACCTAGGAAATGTTCGGGCGCCGTGAGGGCTCGGACGAGGAAAACGGCCTTTGCCCGCGTGGAAAGGCCTCACATCAACGCTTCAAGGAGGTTGTCCTATGAGATTCGATTTCACCCCGCTTTTCCGTTCGACCGTCGGTTTCGACCGGCTGTTCGATACGCTGGACCAGGTTTCGCAGCATGACGCGAGCCAGTCCTATCCGCCCTACAACATTGAGCGCGCCGGCGAGAACACGTACCGCGTCACCATCGCGGTGGCGGGCTTCGCCGAGAAGGATCTGAACGTGGAAGTCCGCGACGGCCTTCTGACGGTGATCGGCAAGCGCGAAGAGACCAAGGGCGAGAACAAGGGCCTGCTCTATCAGGGCATCGCCGGCCGCGCCTTCGAGCGCCGCTTCCAGCTCGCCGATCATGTCGAGGTTCGCGGCGCCAAGCTCGAAAACGGCCTGCTGCATGTCGATCTCGAGCAGATCGTCCCCGAAGAGAAGAAGCCGCGCCGCATCCAGATCAATGCGCCGGAGCTCAAGACCATCGAAGGCCAGGCGAAAGCCGCCTAAGACGTTAACGCGTTAAGCAATACTTAAGCCGGGTGCGGAAATGCGCCCGGCTTTTTTGCATGATGGCGGGGCAGCCCCTGGCCCTGAGCGTCGTGTCCTTGCGTAAATCCTTCTTCAATCGCGGACCGCGTACGCCGGGCGCCCGAAGCTTCGCGACCGACATTGCGGAAGTTCGCCGGCAATTCTCCTCGATCAGCGAGAAGTTCGGAAACATGCCGCAAGAGGCGGGTTTCCGCTTCGGCCATGCCGGCCCGGTGCAAGGCGAATGGGTGAAAGTTCCCGACGCGAGCCCCGACCGTCTCATTCTTTATTTCCACGGCGGCGGTTACGTCGCCGGCTCGCCGGACACGCACCGTCCGCTGATCGCCCGGCTATGCCAGGCGGCGCAGTCCAACGCTTTCGTCCCGGCTTATCGTTTGGCGCCCGAGTTTGCTTTCCCTGCCGGACTGCACGATGCGATCGACGCGTATCGCTATCTGCTGCAGATGAACATCGCGCCGTCGTCGATCGTGCTGGCGGGAGACGATGCCGGCGGCGGTCTGGCGTTCGCATGCATGGTCGCGATCCGCGATGCCGGTCTGCCGACGCCCGCAGGCATCGCCGCGATGAGCCCATGGGCCGATCTTTCGCTCTCCGGCTGGTCGTTGTTGCAGAATGCGAATACGGAAACCGCATTGTCGTGGGACATGCTGTTCGTCGGCGCCCGGCATTATCTCAAGAAGCAGAATCCCTCCGACCCTTACGTCTCACCCGTCTTCGCGAGCTTCCGCGACTTTCCCCCGGTCATGGTGCATGCCGGCTCGAACGAAATCCTGCGCGACGATGCCAGCCGATTGGGCGATCGCGCCGCAGAAGCCGGCGTGCCGGTCAGCGTGGAGATCTATGACGGCATGCAGCATCTGTTTCAGGCGAGCACGCAGGTTCCTGCGGCGCATGTCTCGATTCAGCGGCTGGGGCAATTCATCAAGGCGCGCACCGCAAGTGCAGCAGGCGAACCTGCGGCAGAGCAGGTTTAGGCAGTCGCCGCCAGACCTGCCGGGGAAAACTGTTCGGCATAGACCGCCGGCAGTTTCGCGCCGGTGAGGATTGCGCTTGCCAGTTCCGCATCGCGCAGATCGGCATCGTGAAAATTGGAATAGGCAAGATCGCTCTCGGCGAAGTTGACGCGTCGCAGATCGGCGCCGCGAAAATCGGCATAGCGCGCATGGGCGCGGTCGAGCCGCGCGGGCAAAAGGCGCTGCTCGGAGATCAAAAGCGGTCCCATGCGGGCATCGCGCAAGTCCGCATTGCTGAGCTTGGCGCCCGTCAGATTGGCGCCGCGCAAATCGGTGCCGCTGAGTTTCGCACTGCGCAAATCGGCGCCTGCCAGATTGCTTCCCTGTAATGAGGCGCCTTCCAGATTCATTCCGTAGAACGTGGCGCCCGGCGCGGTCAGCGCGGTGAGTGCGCGATTGGACAGCGACGTCAGTCCGCGCAGGTCCATGTTGCTGAGATCGGCCGGCGTGCCTTCGCGGCCGTCGGTTTCGGCCCAGCGCGAATGCGCCGCGAGAATATCGGCGAGCGGCGCCCCCAGATCGGCGACGCCGCGCCCGATCGCGCGTTCGGTCAGCACGGTGGAAAGATCGGTGCCGTCCAGCACCGCGTGCGTCAGCTTGGCGCCGATCAGTATGGCGCCCGTCAGATCGGCGTTGCTGAGATTGCAGCCTGAAAGATCGGCGCCTTCGAGATTGGCGCCGCTGAGCTTGGCATGGCGCAGATTGGCGCGCACCAGCGTGCAGTTCTTCATCACCGCGTCGGTGAAGTCCGCCTGCATCGCCATCGCGCCCGTCATCTTGGCGCGTTCCAGATTGGCCGAATTCATCAACGCATCGGGAAGTTCGGACGCTCCGATGTCGTGCTGCAACAGGCGCAGATTGCCGAAGCGGTCCTTCTCGGCGATGGCGCCTTCGCGCAAGTCCGCCTCGCACAGATCGGCGCCGATGAGATTGGCGCCCCGCAAGCTGGCGCCACGCATGTCGCAGCGGCGCATGGAGGCGCTTTCCAGATTGGTGCGGCGCAGATCGGCGCCGAAGAAGCTCGCGGAATCGAGCTTGGCGCGGGCCAGGTTGGTCTCCTCGAGGATGGCGCCGGTGAAGTCGGCATCGGCGAGGTTGCGCCCCGACAGGTCGAGGCCTGAAAGGTCGCAGAAGGCGAAAACCGCCCGTGCCCCGCCCATGCGTCCGGCATAGAGCATTTCATGGCGGGCGGCCGCCGCGGCCACCTGTTTCTGGCTGAGCTTGGAAAAGCTGATGCGGCGGTCTTTTGTCATCTCGGGTCCGATTGGGCGGCTTCGCCGCACATGGTTATTCTGCCCAAAGCGCGCTAACGCCTGATTAAAAAGCGAAAACTGGCGCTTCCGGGGCTCTATCCGGCTAGCTTCGCGCGCGAAAATTTGGTTATGGTGCGCCGCCCGCGGGCGATTTTCCGGATTTGGCTGGTCAAGCCGTTCCGGCGTGCCGCGGTTGGAGAGATGGGCTGGGGGCTTCGTTTTCGCGGCCCCGCGATCGCCGGTTCAGAAAAACGAAGAGGTTCGCCTTGTACAAGAGCGCGTTACTGCTGACTGTCACGACGTTTGCCCTTTTGGCGACCCCAGCTTTCGCGGCGCCGACGCCGACTTGCACGACCAACACCGCCGATCTTTCCGACATCACCAAGAAAGTGAACGGCCCGATCTGCACCAGCACGGCGGCGTCCGGCAAAGCGGGCGACATCGTGATCGACACCGACGGCATCGTCACCGAGCCTCAAGTCACCGGCACCGCGCCCACGATCGTTCCGGCGGTCTCCATCGATTCGAACAATCTCGTCACCAACAAAGGCACGATCAATTTCACCGGCACGAACAACGCCATCGGGGTGCAGCTCGATACCGGAAACACCGGCGGCTTCGACCTCTATTCGGCTGGCGTCATCGATATGCGAAATGCCGGTACGGGCAAGTTCGGAATTCTGATCACCGACGCCACATCGGGAAGCACCGGCACTTTCACCGGCGTGCTGATGCCCGACGCCGCAACGCCGATCACCACAAGCCCGACCGCGATCGATCTCGAAGCGGGCTCGACGCTCGAAATGACGGGCGACGGCTCCACCGGCATCGGTCTGGCGACCGGCAACACGCTCGTCGGCGACATCGACATTGCCGGCACCATCACCATGACCCCGACCAAGACCGGCGAAGCCAGCGGCACCGCCACCTCCATTGGCGTCAATCTTCTCGGCGACATGACCGGCAATTTCAACGTGCAGTCGGGTGGCGACATCTCCGTCGAAGGCCCCAGCGCGGAAGGCGTTGTCCTGACCGGCGTGCTGACCGGCGAATTCGACAATGGCGGCACGATCTCCACCTACGGAACCTCGACCCCCGATCTCAACAAGACGACCAACGCGCTCGCGGGCTCCGCCGTCATCATCGAAAACAACGTCACCGGCGGTATCGTCAACGACGGCCCGACCAACACGTCGGGCACCAACGCCAGCGGCGTTGCCGTAGGCTTCGCCAGCATCTCGACCTCGAGCGGTTCGCCCGCGCTGCTCGTTGCGGCCACGACGAGCAATCTGACGATCGGCCCGACGAACGACACCACCAACACCGATACCATCACCGGCACCGGATACAGCCTGCTCAATCGCGGCACGATTTCGGGGACGGCTGTGAACCCGGACGTGAGCACGTCAGCGCTCAGTTTGGCGGGCTCGGCGACAAGCTCGGCGCTGACCTTCACGGGCGGCCTGTTCAACTCCGGCACCATCAGCGCTTCAGCCACGACAAAATCCGTATCGGCATCGGGAAATACCGTCGCCACCGCGATCACCATCGGCAATTTCGCGACGGTCCCTGATCTGGTGAATTCCAATCAGTCAGGCCAGGGCGACATCACCGCCAGCGTTTCGGGCGACCAGCCGGCGACTGCTCAAGCAATCCTGATCGAGAGCACGGGCACCGCCACCGGCTCGGCCTCGCTGCAGGAAATCGACAACCTTCAAGGTTCGACCATCTCCGCCTTCGCCTCGACGACCGACAATACGAACAGTTCGCTGCAAGCCATCGCCATCGAGGATCTTTCCGGCTCGCTGACCAAAATCGTCAATGACGGCACGATCACCGCGGGGACCACCGTGCTGACGAACAACGAACAAAGGGCGGAAGCGATTTATGCCGGCGCCAACACCGCGGGCATCGACATCGTCAACGGCGGCGCGATCAGCGGCGATATCCTTCTGGGCAGCGGCGCGGACACTCTTCAGATCGGCGATTCGACCAACTCGACGAAGTCTGCGGCCATCGTCTCGGGCAATGTGTTCTTCGGCGGCGACCTGGTGGCGCAGGCGGCCGGAAATTACGACACGCTCGATATCGAGTCCTATGGCTCGTTTGCGGGGCAAGTCCAGCAGCCTTTCGGCAGCCTGATCAATGTGAGTGTCGCCACCGGCGGCTCGCTCACCCTGGAGAACAACGGCACGACCTTCGACGACATCGGCGGCGACACGGTGAACGGCGTGTTTGTGCCGACGGCCGGCACCTGCCCCTCGCAGCCACAGGCCTGCGGCCTGCAAGCGAACACCTTCACGACCGCTCCGGGATCGAACCTCACCATCGATGTGGCCCAGGTCTTCAACCAGAGCGGCAGCGTGACCACGCCGCCGGCCGTGATCGCTGCGAACACCGCATCGCTTGCCACCGGAACGACGTTCAGCGTCGGCTTCGGCAGCTTCGTCACCTCCGTGAACAAAGGTTCGTCGCAATTTGTACTTATCGGCACGCCCACCATGGGCGCGCTGACGATCGGAAACTTCGTAAGCCTGCAGCAGGACGTCGACAACGAGTTGCCGTTCCTCTTCGACAACACCTCCGCACTCTGCACCGTGAATGTCGCGGGCGGCTCGGCCTGCGCCGACCCGCCGAAGAACGTCACTGGTTCGGCGCTGGTGTTGAATCTCGATCCGCGCGTGCCCGTCGCCAATTGCAACAAAACACAGGCCGCTACAAACCTTTGCCTGAACGGCTTTGCCTACACGATGTTCGGGCACGCCAATGCGGCGCTTGCCAACGATACGGCACTGGGCTCTGCCGTTCTCTCCGCCGGCTTGCCGGTGAGCGGAATAGCCTTGACGCCAGGCGAGGGCAGCCAGCTCTATCAGAAGATCTATGCAGGCTTCGCGCCGGATGTGACGGGATCGGCACGCGCCATCGCCATCTCGCTCAGCGATCAGGGCAGCGGCGAAGTCGGCGCGCGGCAACGGGCCTTGCGCATGTATGCCGGACAGGACGGCGACACCACGATCTGGGGCCAGGAATTCACCCAGGACCTGAATGTCGGCAACAAGGCCGAAGCGGGCGGCTATGACGACACCGGCTTCGGCTTCGTGCTGGGCGCCGACGGCGGCAATCCGCGCAACGGCCGCTACGGCGTGGCGTTCCAATTCTATTCCGGCGACACGCATGAGAAGTCTCCGCGCACCGACAACACCAATTCGGAATGGCTGATGCTGACCGGCTACACCGATTGGCGCGGCAAGGGCTTCTTCCTCGATTCGCAAGGCTCCATCGGCTACGCCCAGCTCAAGGGCCAGCGCTTTCTCAATGTCGGGCCGGCAGGCGCGGGGTTGTGTTCCGGCACCATCACCGTCGATTGCGAAGTCAGCCGCGATGCCCGCGGCGACCGTGCCGCAGAATTTCTCTCGGGCGGTGTCACCAGCGGCGTTCTGCTGGCGGCGGGCGGCACGGTGTTCACGCCGCAGATCAGCCTCGACGGCCTGACGATGCGCGAGGAAGGCTACACCGAGCAGAGCAGCACATCGACCTTCACGATCACGCGACAGAACGACGGCTTCGATCTGACGGTCAAGCCCAACTACATGAACTCGCTGCGCGCCTTCGCCGGCGCCGATATCCGGCAGGATCTGAACTTGGGCGATTTCTTCCTGCAGCCGGAAGTGCGCGCCGGTTATCGCTACGATTTCATCGACGGCGCGGAGAAGGTCAAAGCGGCGTTCGTGAGCCAGGCCGCCGATCCAGCCAATTACTTCACGATCACGGGGCCCGATCCGGCGCGCGGAAATCTCGTGCTGGGCGGTGGCCTCGCGGTCACCACCGGGGCGTGGTCCGTGGGCGTCAGCTACGATTACGTCAAGGGCGTCGGCGGCACCAAGACGCTCGATCAGGTCGGCACCTTCACCCTCGTTGGCCGGATGTAGCAGGCGCGCCGTCGCGCGCGATCTCGAGAAAGCGCGCGACATCGTCTTGCGGTGTCATGCAGGAGACGACCAGGCGCACCGTTATGCGCCCGTCCGCCGCTGTCCCCCAGTCGTAGAATTTCGCGCCCGCCTGGCGCAGCCGCGCGATCGTGACATCGGGCAGGCGGACGAAGATGGCGTTGATCTGCGCAGGATGGGCAAGTTCCGCGCCGGGAAGCTGCGCCAAGCCTTCGGCCAGCGTTGCCGCCAGCGCGTTGGCGCGGCCGGCCCAGGCGAGCCAGCGGCCGTCCTCGATAGCGGCATCGAGCTGCGCCGAGATGAATCGCATCTTGGAGACGAGGTGTCCGGATTTCTTGCGGCGGAATTCGAAATCCTTCGCATCGTCCTTGTCGAAGAAGATGACGGCCTCGGCGCAAAACGCGCCGTTCTTGGTGGCCCCGAAAGAGAGTGCGTCCACGCCCACGCGCCAGGTGAGGTCGGCGGGCGCTGCGCCCAGATGCGCCAGCGCCGCCGCGAAACGCGCGCCATCCATATGCAGCTTCAAGCCTTCGCGCCGGGCAATGGCGCCGATGGCGGAGATTTCCGCCGCGCTGTAGACGGTTCCGGCCTCCGTGGCCTGCGTGATGCTGATGGTGGTGGGCTTGGGGCTGTGCGGCGGCGCGCGCAAACGCAGCAACGCCGCTTCGATCGCCGCCGGCGTCAGCTTGGCGCTTTTCCCCGCCAGCGTGACGAGCTTGGCGCCGCCCGAAAAGAATTCCGGCGCGGCGCATTCGTCCACTGCGATATGGCTTTCGCAATGGCACAGGATAGCGCCGTAAGGCGGCGTCAACTGCGCCAGCGCCAGCGCGTTCGCCGCCGTGCCGCTGAGGACGGGATACAGCCACACTTCGCGCGCAAAGAGCTCGCTGAAGCGCGCCTGCAATCGTGCCGTCACGGCGTCGTCGCCATAAGGCATCGCCGCGCCGTCATTCGCCGCCTGGATGGCCGCGACCATCTCGGGCGCCGCTCCATAGGCATTGTCGCTGATGAAATTCATGATGGAACCTGTGCCTGCGTCGGGCACGCTATCCGGGAACAGCCCGCTTCCCAATGCGTTTTTGAGATGGGCGCGGCAAGAGACATCACGAGGCGGAGGCACAGATGACGAAATTTCTAATTTCGGCTCTCGGTGCGGCGGTCCTCTTCGCCACCGCAGCGGCGGCTCAGACCAATCCCACGCAAGAGACAAATCCCGCGCAACAGCCCGACACGCAAAGCGGTTGCCCGTCCGCGGCCATGCACAACAACATGCTCCCGGCGATCCGCCCAGGTCAGAAGCCGAAAAGCTGCGACCACAAGACGCCCGGCGCCAAGCCCGCAAGTGCCCCATCCTCCACGAGCCAAGCTGCCCCAACGGTACCCGATCAGGGCAAGCCGGGCGTTCGCCCCTCCGACAACAACACCACGAAGACGCACATGCCTGGCTCGGAGAACCAGCAGGACGAAGGCCCGTCCGGCGCGCCGAAATAGCAAGACCGCTTCCCATCCGCCGATTTTGATGCTGCAATCGAACAAGCGGTATGGGAACGGACATGGCGGATCTAGAAACTTTCCGGACGGAAACGCGCGCGTGGTTGGAGGCGAACTGTCCGCAATCGATGCGGCGCGAAGGCGGCGGCGCGTTCGAGGACGACGCCATCTGGGGCGGCCGCAAGCAGGTTTACAA
>DASXFK010000039.1:0-19286 GCA_036489635.1 Rhizomicrobium sp.
ACATGAAGAACGGCATCTTCGAGGCGCTGACCGCTGTCGAGAAGGCCACCGGCGTCCACAAGATCAACACCATCGGCTATTGCATCGGCGGCACGTTGTTGTCCGCCACCCTCGCTTACATGGCGGCGAAGGGCGACGACCGCGTGAACTCCGCCACCTTCTTCGCCGCGCAGGCTGATTTCAGCGAAGCCGGCGATCTGCAGGTGTTCATCGACGACGAGCAGCTTGAGGCGCTCAAGCAGCAGATGGATCAGGCGGGCGGCGTGCTCGAAGGCAAGAAGATGGGCACGACCTTCAACATGCTGCGCGCCAACGACCTGATCTGGTCGTTCGTGGTGAGCAATTACCTGCTCGGCAAGGAGCCCGCGCCGTTCGACCTGCTCTACTGGAATTCCGACACCACGCGCATGCCGGAAGCGACGCATCTGTTCTATCTGCGCCAGTTCTACAAGGACAACGCGCTGTCCAAAGGCAAGATGAGCTTCGACAATGTGAAGCTCGATCTGGCCAAGGTGAAGGTGCCGATCTATCTGCAAAGCGCGAAGGACGATCACATCGCGCCGTTCCGCTCGGTCTATAAATCCACCAGGCTGTTCGGCGGTCCGGTACGCTTCATCATCGCCGGCAGCGGACACATCGCCGGCGTCATCAATCCGCCGAGTGCAAAGAAATATCAGTTCTGGACCAATGACAATTTCGGCGGCGAGAAAGGCAAACCTTATCCCGCGAACGTCGAAGAGTGGCAGTCCGGCGCGAAAGAAACGCCAGGCTCATGGTGGGGCGATTGGGACGGCTGGCTGTCAAAGCTCTCGGGCAAGAAAGTGCCAGCGCGCAAGCCTGGCGACGGCAAACTCAAAGTAATGGGCGACGCACCGGGAACGTATGTGAAGGTCAAGGCGTCTTAGGCGATGAATTTCGAGATTCTGGGCGAGATTTCGCAAATCGAGACCATCGCCACGGCATCCGGAATTCGAGAAATTTCCCGCTTGCGAAAGCTCTATGGGCGCAAGATCAAACAACTGCTCTGACGCGAACGGCTATGAGATCATTACCGAAACAGATTGTTGTGTGCGTCGAGAACGAAGGCTATCCGGCCTCACTCGAAAAGCGGAAAATTTATATCGCTCTTCGCGATGCCGTCGCCGAAAAACACGGCCTGCTGCGCGTGGTCGATGAGTCGGGAGACGACTATTTATATCCCAAGAAATTCTTACGATCGATCGCACTGCCGCAGCCGGTAAAAAAGGCCGTGCTGGCGGCCGCGTGAGCCGCGACCGCAAGGCGCAATAGCGCTGGCGCGAACCAGCCTACATCAACTATCGCGACTGGAAGGCGTGATCGTGGATCACACCAGTCCCTCGGTTTCCGGCAATCCCAGCATGATGTTCATGTTCTGCACGGCGGCGCCACCGGCGCCTTTGCCGAGATTGTCGAGTACCGCGACCAGGCGCGCCTGCCCCGTCTTGTCGTTGCCGAACACGAACAACTTCATGCCGTTGGTGAGCTTCAGCATCTCGGCGTCGAGCGATTTGGCGGTCATCGTGTCCATCAGCGTGCTGAGCTCGATCAGCGCCTCGTCGCGATACGCCTCCTCCAGCACGCCGAGCAGCGATGCCGTGGTGGGCTTACCCGGCAGCGCCCACAATTGCAGCGGCACTTCCACGATCATGCCGCGATAATAGCGCGCCACGCTCGGCGCGAACACCGGCGGATGCGCAAGCCCGGCATGGATTTGCATCTCCGGCACATGCTTGTGCGCCAGCGTCAGTGCGTAAATACGCGAAACCGTTTCGACGTAGGCCGGCGACTTCTTGTTCTCGAACTCTTCAATCATCGCCTTGCCGCCGCCGGAATAGCCCGACACCGCGTTCACCGTCAGCGGAAAATCCTTTGGAATGATCCCCGCGCGCACCAGCGGCGCCACCAGCGCCAGAAATCCGGTCGGATAGCATCCGGGGTTCGCAACCCGCGCCGCCTTGGCGATCTTTCCGCGCTGGTCCGCGTCGAGTTCTGGAAAACCGTAGACCCAACCTGGTGCGGTGCGATGCGCCGTGGACGCGTCGATGACGCGCACGGCATTATTCTCGATCAGCCCGACCGCTTGCCTCGCCGCCTCGTCCGGCAGGCACAATATGACCAGATCGCTCTGGTTCAGGGCATGGGCGCGGGCGTGGGTGTCCTTGCGTTCGGCGTCGGAAAGCTGGACGAGCTCCACATCGCGCCGCCCCGCCAGCCGCTCACGGATCTCCAGGCCGGTGGTCCCCGCAGCCCCGTCTATAAAGATTTTTGCTACCATAGCGGCGCGTTTCGATCCGGCAATCATTGACAGAATTTCATATCGGCTTTTAGCTCATTCACAAAGGCGATTCAGGGGCGCCGGACATCCCACCACATCCGCTGTCATCGGGACGCGCCGTCCAACGGGAGATTGCAATGGGTCAGATCGATTTCAACAAGCTTTGGCAGAATTTCCTCGACACCGTCACCAACCATTATTTCGACATGCGGGGCCGCGTCAGTCGGGCGCAGTTCTGGTATTATGTGCTTGTCGAAGTGGTGATCGCGATCGGGCTGGCCATCATCCAGTCCATTGCATTCCTGCCGGGGCTGCTCACCGCGATCTTCGGCCTGGCCATGCTGCTTCCCAATGTCGGCATGGCGACACGCCGGATGCAGGACACCGGCCGAAGCGCGATGCTCGTCTGGGTGGCGTTTATCGCATCGGCGGTCATGCAGATCATCGCAATTCTTGGCGTCATCGGCGGCGCGATGGGCGCGCTCGGATTCCTCATTATCTTCTTCACCTTCGGCTGGATCATCAGCTTGATTGCGATCGTTGCAGGGATCGCAGTGATCTATTTCTGCGTGCAGCCCGGTACGGTAGGCCCCAATCAATTCGGGCCTGAGCCGGCGGTGTGGTCGCCCGGCGCGCCTACGCCTGCGGCGCCGACGGTTTGAAACGCGCCGATTGGGGCGGCAGCAAGGGTCGCGCGTATTGACTGGCCCTTGTGCTGCTTTTCGGTGTGACGCGTGGCCAGCGAGTCTGTGCTGGCAGTGGCGATGAGGTGAGGGGCCCTCATCGTGCGAGCAAACCCCCGTGTTCTTATGCCAAGCCGATTGCGCTTGGTCCACCGACAAGGGAGAGACGCATATGCTTGAATATTTCACCGACGCCGTCACGAAGCATTTTTTCGACTTCAACGGCCGGGCGCGGCGCGCCGCATTTTGGTATTTCGTACTCGTTTACGTCATCATCGTCATTGTGCTGGACATCGTCCAGGGACCGATCCTGCACATGCTGACTCCGGCGCTGACCGGCATTTTCGGTCTGCTGCTGCTTCTGCCCAATCTCGGCATCAATGTACGGCGCCTGCACGACACCAACCGCAGCGGATGGTGGATCCTGTTGTGGCTGATCCCCGTGGTGGGATGGATCATCCTGATCATCTGGTATTGCGAGGCCGGAAACACCGGCACCAACCAGCACGGACCGGATCCCAAAGCCGCAACGTAGATCGCAACAGCATCCGAGCTGCAAATCAGCGCTTGGAGAACTGGAAGCTGCGGCGGGCCTTGGGGTGGCCGTACTTCTTGCGCTCGACGACGCGCGGGTCGCGGGTGAGGAAGCCGCCCGGCTTCAGCGCCGCGCGAAGGCTTGGCTCATAAGCGACCAGCGCACGCGAAATGCCGTGACGCACGGCGCCCGCCTGCCCCGACAAGCCGCCGCCGACAACGGTGACGATCACGTCGAACTGGCCGTCGCGGTTCGCCGCGATCAGCGGCTGGCGCAGGATCATGCGCAGCACGGGGCGCGCGAAATAGACTTTCTCCTCGCGGCCGTTGACGATGATCTGCCCGCGGCCCGGTTTGATCCAGACGCGCGCGATGGCGTTCTTGCGGCGGCCGGTGGCGTAGGCGCGGCCCTTGGAGTCGCGATTGGGCTTGCTGGCCTCCGCGATCTCGGCGGCCGTCGGCGCGGCTTTCGCCTTGATCAGCGTGGATTTCAGATCGCCAAAGCTTTTGACTTCATCCGCCATGATCAGGCCGCCTTCGCTTTACGATTGTTCTTGGGATTCATCTTGCCGACATCGATGGTCTGCGGCTGCTGGGCCTCGTGCGGATGCTCCGCACCCGGATAGACGCGCAGGTTGGAGAGCTGACGCTTGCCCAGCGGACCGCGCGGCAGCATCCGTTCGATCGCCTTCTCGACGACGCGTTCGGGAAACTTGCCCGCCATGATAGCGCCCGCGGTGCGTTCCTTGATGCCGCCGATATAGCCGGTGTGGTGGTAGTACACCTTCTTCTTCAGCTTATCGCCGGTCAGCACGGCCTTGGCCGCGTTGATGATGATGACGTTGTCGCCGCAATCCATATGCGGGGTGTAGGTCGGCTTGTGCTTGCCGCGCAGGCGCATCGCCACGACCGAGGCAAGGCGGCCGACCACGAGCCCATCGGCATCGATCAGCACCCACTTCTTCTCGATCTCGGACGCCTTGGCCGAGTAGGTTTTCATGTGAACATCTCCGTGGCCGCAGAGCGGAGCAGCGCGTCGCGCGACCCTGCCATCCGTGAAGGCGCCGCCTTTAAGGGGTGCCGCGCGGATCGTCAAGCGCAAAGCGCCGGAATCCCAGCAAATTCATAGAATTTTGCCGTATGGTATTATAATACCGTATCAATCGCGGAAGCGAAAGACCTCCGTGTCGCGGTCCGGCCTGCCCTTTAGCAGGCTGGGCACGATTTGCGAGGCAATCATGCTGTAAATGGTGCCGTTGCCGCCGAAGCCCAGCACGACAAAGCAGCCGGGCATGCCCGGCACTGCATCGATGATCGGCAAGCCATCCTCGCTTTCGCCGAACGCGCCGGTCCAGCGGTGAGAGACCGAGATCTCCAACCCAGGCATCAACGCTTTGGCTTTGCGAAGCAGCTGGGCCGATTTCCTGGGGATGCTGCGCGCGCGATGCGCCGGGCGGTTGCTGTCTTCATCTTCGCCGCCGGCAACCAGCCGCCCGTCCGGTGTCGTGCGCATGTAGAGATAGGGATCGGATGCCTCCCAGACGACGGTCTCGTCCAGCCAGGGCGGATAATGCGCGCGCGGCCGGGAGGCGATGGCCCAGCTCGACGTGATCTTCGTGCCCCGCTTCGGCAAACCTTTGAGCTGTTCATAACCGGTGCAGAACACAACGTGCTTGGCCTCAATGAAATGCGCGCCCGTGTCGAGCACCACGCCATGCGCCGTGGCCAGGACATCGACAATGCGGACGGGTGAGAAGAATCGCGCGCCATTCTTCAAAGCGCGGCGCAAAAGCCCCGCCGTCAGTTGCACGGGATTTGCCACCGCGGAACCGGGGCTGAGGATCGCGCCCGTGCGATCTATCCCGAACCGGGCTTTCAATGTCTTCGAATCGAGAAATTCGCCCGGCAACCCGATCCTGTGCCGCGCCTTCGCCTCTGCATGGAGCCCGCGGCCACCGACCCGATCTCCGGCGAGGTAAAGTGAACGGCGCCGCGCCAGACCGCAACGGATATTCTCACCCTGCACAAGTGCAATGAGGTCCTGCGTGGCGCGATACGAACGGCGCCAGGCACGCGCCGCCTTGGCCCCCATCTTGTCGCGCAGTTCCAGAAGCGGCGTATCGATCTCGAATTGCAGCAGAGCGGTGCTGGCGCAGGTGCTGCCATGCGCCGCCGCGCGCCGATCGACGATCACGACATCGCCGAAGCGCTTTGCCAGCGCATGCGCCATGAACGCGCCGCTGACGCCGGCGCCGACCACCACCACGCCAGTCTTCAGCGATGCGCTCAGCTTGCGCGCGGAGACATGGGTGTGGGCGCTGCGAGTCCACAACAGGTCGCCGGCCAGCAAATCCTTTTCCTGGGTCGCGGAATTTTCCGATCGGGCCATGTCGCAATCGCCATCGAATATCAAACGTGAACGCGCAAAAACGCGCCCGGCTCCCGAGAGCCGGACGCGTCTTTGTGGAATGAAACGCCGCTTACCAGTCGCGCTTCACGTCGTAATAGGCGTAGGACGTTTCGCGCATCTTGCCGAACGCGCCATCATTCTTGGTGAGATCGTCGAGAGAATAGGACGGCGCCTTCTCGATCTTGTCCTTGGACATCGGCACGACATAACCACCCTTGTCCTTGCTGTAGTCGAGAACCGACCACGGAACGGGGAAGAACTTCTCCCCCATGCCGAGCACGCCGCCGAAGCCGAGCGCGGCAAACATGATGTGGTCGGATTGCTTGTCGAGCACCACGTCTTCGACATGGCCGATCTTGTCGCCGGTGGTGTTGTAGACGTTGGTTCCCTTAACCTTCGACGCGAGAATCGCAGATGTGTGGCCGCTTGCTGTGGTCATTGTTGGCTCCTTGTTGGATGCACCGCTAACGCCCGCTTGCTGCGCTTGTTCCGATGTTTCCCAATTAAACAGATTGCGCTAAACATAGGGCATGAATGCACCCGCTGCCGAACCGCTTGTATTGACGTCCCGCGACGGCGCCGCGCTGACGCTCACGCTCAACCGCCCCAAGGCGCGAAATGCGCTGAGCGCCGGCTTGATGGGGGCGCTGCAATTCGCGCTCGACGAGGCAGCGAATGACAAGGCGTTGCGCGTTATCGTGATCGCCGCGAACGGTCCGGTATTCTCCTCCGGTCACGACCTGAAGGAGATGACGGCGCAGCGCGGCCTGCCCGACAAGGGCAACGCCGCGTTCGCCGCGTTGTTCGCGCAGTGCTCCAGGCTGATGCAGACGGTCGTGCGCCATCCCAAGCCGGTGATCGCGCAGGTGCAGGGCGTCGCCACGGCGGCTGGGTGCCAACTGGTCGCAAGTTGCGATCTGGCCGTCGCGTCCTCCGCCGCGCAGTTCGCCACGCCCGGCGTGAACATCGGCCTGTTCTGCTCGACGCCCATGGTGGCGCTGTCGCGCAATGTTTCGCGCAAACATGCGATGGAGATGCTGCTGACCGGCGAGATGGTTTCGGCGGAGCGCGCGCGCCAGATCGGCCTGGTCAATCGCGTGGTGGCGCCGGAAGAACTGGATGCCGAGATCAAGGCGCTGGCGAACCTCCTCGCCTCCAAGCCGCGCGCGACGGTGAAGATCGGCAAGGAAGCGTTCTACAACCAGCTCGAAATGGGATTGAGCCACGCCTATGACTACGCGTCGAAAGTGATGACCGAAAACATGCTCGACGCCGAAGCCCGCGAAGGCATCGGCGCCTTCATCGAAAAACGCGACCCGAAATGGCCGGAGTGATGCTCCGTTGTCATCCCCGGCCGAACGATGCGAAGCATCGTAAGGGGAAGGGGACCCAGGTGCTCCATCCGGGGCAATGCGGCAAATTTGTACGAGCAGAGCGAGAGCGCGTTGAACGGCCTGGGTCCCCTTCCCTCACATCGCGCGATGCGCGATGTTCGCCGGGGATGACAACGAGTTTTTGAATGCCGACCTATTCCGACGACTACATCAAATCCATTCTTCGCTCCTCCAAGGTCATCGCCATGGTGGGGGCGAGCGGCAATGAGATGCGGCCGAGTTACTTCGCGATGAAGTACCTGCTCGACAAGGGCTTCAAGGTCATCCCGATCAATCCGGGCATGGTGGGCAAAGTGATTCTTGGCCAGGATGTCTATGCCTCGCTCAAGGATGTGCCCGCGCCGGTCGACATCGTGGACATCTTCCGTGCCTCCGACGCCGCGCCCGGCATCGTGCGCGAGGCGCTCGTCGAAAAAGATAGCCTCGGCCTCAAAACAATCTGGATGCAGCTTGGTGTCATCAGCGAGGAAGCCGCCGCGCTGGCGAGCGAAGCAGGCCTCAATGTCGTCATGGATCGCTGCCCGAAGATCGAATATGGCCGCCTCTCCGGCGAGATCAGTTGGCTGGGCGTGAACCGTCGCACCATCGACAACCGCAAGCCCCTGCTCTTCTCCAAGGGCGGATCGCTGAAGCGGATGTGACATGTTTCGCGTCTGGGGCCGCACGAATTCCATAAACGTGCAGAAAGTCATGTGGGCCGTCGGCGCGGCCGGCGTCGAATATGCGCGTATCGACGCCGGCGGACCGTTCGGCGGTCTCGACACCGAGGAATTCGGCGCACTGAATCCCAACCGCCGCATCCCCGTGATCGATGACGATGGCACCGTCGTGTGGGAAAGCCACGCCATCGTGCGCTATGTCGCCGCGAAATACGGCACCGGCTCGCTATGGCCCGAGGATCCCGGCGCCCGCGCCCGCTCCGACATGTGGATGGATTGGGCGGCCACCGATCTGCAGCCCGCAGTCATCGGCGTTTTCTGGAATTTCTACCGCACGCCGGAAGCCGAGCGGAACTGGAAGCTCATCCGCCAAGGCGTCGCGCGCAGCGCGATCCTGTTTCAATTGCTCGACCGCCATCTCGAGACCAGCGACTTCATCGCCGGCGATCGTCTCACCATGGGCGACATCCCTGCCGGCGCGCAGCTCTTCCGCTACTTCACGCTGGAGATCGACAGACCACACTTGCCGAATGTGGAACGTTGGTATGCGCGATTGCAGGAGCAGGAAGCCTATCGCAGCCATGTCATGGTGGCGTTCGATGATCTATATGGACGTATCAAGTTCTAGGAGACGGCGATGAACGAATACGGCTTCAACACGCTGGCGGTGCATGCGGGTGCGCAGCCCGATCCCGCCACGGGCGCGCGCGCCACGCCGATCTACCAGACGACGGCGTTTGCCTTCGAGAACGCCGATCACGCAGCGGCGCTGTTCAACCTGCAGGTCTTCGGCAACATCTATTCGCGCATCATGAACCCCACCAACGCGGTCCTGGAGGAACGCATCGCCGCGCTGGAGAACGGCCGCACCGGCCTCGCCGTGGCGAGCGGTCACGCCGCGCAGCTTGTGGCGCTGCATCCCTTGATGGAGCCGGGCGGTCAGATCGTCGCCGCGCGCCAGCTTTATGGAGGTTCGATCAACCAGTTCAGCCAGGGCTTCGCCAAGTTCGACTGGCATGTGGCATGGGCCGACGCGCGCGATCCGGATTCCTTCAAGCGCGCGCTCAGCGACAAGACCAGGGCCGTCTTCATCGAAAGCATCGCCAATCCTGGCGGCGTCATCACCGACATCGAGGCGGTCGCCGCGATTGCGCACAGCGCCGGCGTGCCGCTGATCGTCGACAACACGCTGGCCTCGCCCTATCTCATCCAGCCGATCGAATGGGGCGCGGACATCGTGCTGCATTCGGGTACGAAATTCCTCGGTGGCCACGGCAATTCGATGTGCGGCTTGATCGTGGACAGCGG
Source organism: Rhizomicrobium sp. (assembly GCA_036489635.1). GTDB lineage: Bacteria > Pseudomonadota > Alphaproteobacteria > Micropepsales > Micropepsaceae > Rhizomicrobium. The sequence continues at coordinate 9,285 of DASXFK010000039.1, forward strand.
CAAGTTCGATTGGGGCAGCGGCAAATATCCCACGCTGAGCGAGCCCTGTCCGTCCTATCACGGCATCCGCCTGTGGGAGACGTTCGGCGACCTCGCCTACGCCACGGCCGCGCGCGTGCTTTCACTGCGCGATCTGGGGCCGGCGCTGTCGCCGTTCAACGCCTTCCTGGTCTTGACGGGCATCGAAACGCTGCCGCTGCGCGTGCAGAAGCACTGCGACAACGCGCTGCAAATTGCCCGCTGGTTGAAACTGCATCCCAAGGTCGTGTGGGTGAATTATGCCGGCCTCGAAGAGAACGAGTGCTATGCTCTTCACCGCACCTATTGTCCGAAAGGCGCGGGCTCTGTGTTCACCTTCGGGGTCAAGGGTGGCTTCGATGCGGGCATGGCGCTGGTCAACAATGTGCGCATCATCAGCCATCTTGCGAATATCGGCGATACGAGGAGCCTCATCATCCATCCGGCATCGACGACGCACCGCCAGCTCAGCGAAGAGCAACGCAAGGCGGCCGGCGCGGGATCTGATGTGGTGCGCCTGTCCATCGGCATAGAAAACGCCGAGGACATCATCGCCGACCTCGATCAGGCGCTGGCGGCGGCCTGAACTGACGCTCTGCGTAGTTCAAACGCATGCCACAGCGCAGCGGCTAGCAATGCGACGGCGGTTGCCTGATGAATCGCGGAGAGCGCAATCGGCGCCTGGTTGAGCAGCGTCTCGATGCCCAGAACAATCTGCACGCAAACAATCACGAGCAGCAGAATGCCGCTGAACCGTGCGAGGCCTTCCAGCTTGGCGCGAAGGCCAAGCCAGAAAACCGCAACCACGCTTAGCGCCACGATATATGCGCCCATGCGGTGATCGAATTGCGCGAGGCCGGGGTTATCGAAGAAGTTGCGATACCACGGTTGTACGAACCACGGATTCTCCGGCCCGAAATGCCCATCCATGGACGGCCAGGTGTTGTAAACAAGGCCGGCGTGCAATCCCGCAACAATCGCGCCGAGAAGCATCTGCACATAGATGAGCGCCACCAACACGCCGGCGAACTTCGCGAATGGTGCGGGCTTCGTTCCCGGCCGTTTGGGTTGCAAATATTCGAACGCCGTCCACAAAATCGCGAGCAGCAGGATCAGCGCCACGCCCAAATGAATCGCCAGCCGGTATTGCGACACCGACACGCGCACTTCGAGCCCGCTCTCGACCATCCACCAGCCGACGAAGCCTTGCAGGCCTCCGAGCAAAAACAGCACCACCATCCGCGGCCAGCCGGAGCGCGCAATATCGCCGCGCCACGCGAACCATAGGAACGGCACAAGGAACAAAGCCCCGAGCAGGCGTCCGAGCAGGCGGTGCGTCCATTCCCACCAGAAAATTCCCTGGAACCCCGCCAGCGACATGCCCTCGTGCTCGTGAATGTATTGCGGGATTTGCTGGTATTTGTGGAACGCCTCCATCCAGTCGGCATGCGTGAGCGGCGGGATGGCGCCCATGATCGGGTCCCATTGTGTGATCGAAAGGCCGGAACCTGTCAGCCGCGTCAGCCCGCCGAGCGTGACCATGCCCGCAATGATCGCGGCGATGATCAGCAGCCAGGTCCCCACCGCCTTGTGGTTCGGCGCGCGCGCGGCGGTTGCGGCAAGAACGGTCATCGCGATATTCCATCATCCCGGCTAGGCTCTGATAGCCGCCCCCAAGCACCAGGTCCATGCGTCCGTTGAGCCCGAAATTCAAAAAGCTGATCGGCACGATCGTCACGTTGATCTGGCTGCCGATCTACGCGCTCATCTGCATGGGCGTGGCGGTGCATGTGCTGCCGCATGCGGCGTGGTATGTGGCGCTGCTCTATTACGTTCTGGCCGGCACGCTGTGGATCGTGCCCATCGGCTTGATGCTGCCCTGGATGTATCGGGAGCCTGCACGATGAGCGACTTCCGCGACAACGAAACGCTTCACCGCTTCGAACTAACCGAACAGGGCTTGACGGCCTTCGCCACTTATCGCCGCAGCGCCGATGTCGTGACGATCCCGCATGTCGAGGCGCCCATCGCGCTGCGCGGCAAAGGCACCGCCGACCGGCTAATGCGCGCCATTGTCGAGGAAGCGCGCCGCAAAAGCTTCAAGATCGTGCCCACCTGCCCTTATGCGCGCACCTGGTTCCAGCGGCATGCGGACGCGGCCGATGTGCTTTCCTAATTCAACGTCTGCGTCACGGTAGGCACCCGCGCGGCGACGCGTTGCACGAAGAATTTCACGCGTGCGATCAGCCGGTGATCTATGGATTCCACATTCACGCGCCATTCGCCCGGCTTGGGATTTTTTTTGATCGAATAGGCGCGGTAGCCGCCGTCGCGCCCGCCATTGATGGAAAACGAGACGATGGATTGGGTCATCCAATGCTTGCGCGCTGGATCGTACCATTGCCAGGTGTGCGATACGCGCGTCGCCAGCTTGATCGGCGCAAAGACCGCTGCATAGAGATAGAGCGGCTGACCGGCGGTCAAGCGCATGGTGGGCAGCGCGAAGCCGGCCTTCACATACCAGGGCTCGGTTTCGCCGCTGACGATATAGCTGTCGCCCTTGTGCTTCACGTCGTAATATATGCCCGTGTCCGCCGCCGCGAGCGGCAGCGGCGGCAGGATGCGCGTGAGGTAGAAGAGATTCATCACGGCAAGGATCGCGGCAGCGCCGCCGACGATCTTCCAGCGCGATTGGCGATAGCGTTCGCGTCCCGCCAGCGCCAGCACCTGCAGGAAAAAGTAGAACGCCAGCACGGCGAGCACGCCGCTGCCTAGGAACGTGAATTTGCCGATCGTCTTGGTGAACACCGGCACCACGAAGATGGCGTAGGAGTAGAGCGCGAAGAAGAACAGCAGCGCCGTGAACACCAGCCTGGAGCGATAGCGCCGGAACACCTCGTTGCCGACCAGAAACAGCGCCAGCAGCAGGATGAACGGCCAGGACGCAGCAAGCGCGGCGCTACGGCCGTAAAACACGAGAAACCCGCTCCACAATCCACCGAGCGCGAACTGTGTGGCGACCGGAAGCCATTCGAAAAGCTGATCGAGCTTCGTGCGGGCCGGCGGCAGCGCTTGCGTGTCGTCGGGCGTAGGCACGTTCGCGCCGCCGCGATTGAGCGCACCGCGCAAGGACGACTGCATCGCGATCTGCTTCTGTATCCGGGCGACGCGCCGATCCATGCGCTGCTGAACATTGTGCGCCAGAACGATGGCGGCAAATGCAATGGCGAGATACGCGCCGAACACAATGTTCGCCGCCGGACGGTCGACGCGGCCGAAGGTCAGGCTGTCGAGCCCGAAGCCCACGACCATCGCCGCGGCCGACAAATGCCGCTCATAGGCCGAGACAATGCCGTGCGCGGAATCATAGAGAGCGCGGACAGACGTCATTCAGCCAACAAACCTTCACGCGAACGGATCCCCGCCGGCAGACAAGCGGGGACCCAAAGAGCATTCCCGTCAACATGCGGGCCTTCGATGAACCAGAACATTCGGGCCATAATATGATCGTTCCGCTCGGGCTGCCTCAGGCATTCACGGCAGTCCCGCCGCCGCCCGCGCATCCGGTATCCTGACGGCGTTTTGATCGCAGAGGACGCGCCCGAGCCGTCCGCATCAACGGCACCGAGCTCAAGCTGTCGCTCGCGAAGCAATAGTTGTTGGGATTGTCCTTGACGAGTGTGTGCTCGCCCCTAATCGTCGCCATCGACGATGAGTTAGTCGTTGGTGGTGACGGTGTTGCCGTCCGTCAGCTTTTCGCCCATCAGCCCGCCGAAGTTGAAGTAGAGCGTCGCTTGCGTATCGCCCGTTCCAAACGTGGAACGGCCCGGTAAATTCGGCGACATGGTCCGCAAGACATGAATGAACTGCGATGCTAAGCTCTGCCCGATCACACTCGCGACGATTGCCCATGCCAGCGCAAAACCCAGCTGCCCAACCGCTCATCGCCGTGCGCGATGTTCGGGCGAGTGGCAAGTGGTATGCGAGCCTGCTTGGCGCGGAGCTGCTGCCGGAACACAAGCATCGCGACGTCTACGACCGGGTGTTTTCGTGCGGCCGCATCGTCCTGCAGCTTCACGCCTGGGACGAGGAAGATCATCCGAACCTCGTCAACCGCACGGCCGCGCCGCCGGGTCATGGCGTAGTGCTGTGGTTCGAGGTTGCCGATTTCGATGCCGCGGTGAAGCAGGCGCGTGCGTTGAACGCGCAAGTGATCGAGGAGCCGCACATCAATGCCGCGCCCCAGCACCGCGAAATGTGGCTGCGCGATCCGGACGGCTATGTCGTGGTCATTGCCAGCCCCGACGGCGAAGCTGCTGAACCTTAGGATGATTGGTCGGAGCGGCGGGATTTGAACCCGCGGCCCCCAGTCCCCCAGACTGGTGCGCTAACCAGGCTGCGCCACGCTCCGACATTTGGTGGCGGCCACAGCCGCCGAGGGTATTCCTCCCGGGCTTGCCCGAGGGTCGCGGACTATATGGGGCGGCGATGTACAGGGCAACGCATCTTGCGCGCCGACAGGCCATGAAATCAGGCGGGACTTATCGTCGCGCGGAGTCGACCCTTCAGCACCAGAAGCTGCGCCAGCAACAACTCCAGACGCACGCGCTCGTCTTCCGCGAGAAATTCCGGCGGCGCGTCGGGCTCGGCCACGGCGCGCCCAAGCTTCCCCATCGCGGCCCGCGCATAATCTGGATCGGCTTCGGTGTCCGAAGCGCGTGGCGGTTTCGCGAGCAAGCCCGCGTCGCCGCGGCCAACCTCGGCCACGAAGCGCAAGCCGCGATCGCGCAGGATCTTCTGCACGCCTTTGATCGTCAGGCCGTCGTGATAAAGCAGCGAACGGATGCCGCGCAACAGATCGACATCCTCGGGACGGTAATAGCGCCGTCCGCCTGCCCGCTTCACCGGTTTGACTTGCGCGAAACGCTGCTCCCAGAAGCGCAGAACGTGTTGCGGCACATCCAGATCGACCGCGACCTCGCTGATCGTGCGGAACGCTTCGGGCGACTTCTCGCCGACGGGCAGCGAAGTCCCGACCGCGCTCATTCGCGCTCGACCTCGACTTCCGTGACGCTTTCGCCGTTGATCATCGCCTTAAGCACGTGGCTGGGGCGGAACACCAGAACGCGGCGCGGCGCGATGGGCACTTCATCGCCCGTCTTGGGATTGCGCCCCATGCGCTGCGCTTTCTGGCGCACCGCAAAAGTGCCGAATGAGGACAGCTTGACGGTTTCGCCTTTGGCGAGCGCCACGCACACTTCCTCCAGCATATCCTCGACCATTTGCGCGGAATCGTTGCGCGACAGGCCCACGGCCTGGAAAACGGCCTCGGTCAGATCGGCGCGGGTGAGTGTGTCGGTTGTCATTGTCCCTCGACTCTCGAAGACAGGCCCCAAAGCTAAGCGGTGGAGAATTTGCCGTCAACGTCAAAGGGATAGGGCTAGTTGTTCAAGTGGCGCGTCACCACCGGACCAACGCGGCGCCCCAGGTGAAGCCGCCGCCCATGGCTTCCAGCAGCAGAAGGTCGCCCTTTTTGATCCGGCCGTCGCGGACCGCGACATCGAGCGCCAGCGGCACCGAGGCGGCCGAGGTGTTGCCGTGCTCGGCAATGGTGGAGATCACGCGGTCCTTGGGCAGGTCCAGCTTGCGGGCGGTGCTGTCGAGAATCCGCTGATTGGCCTGGTGCGGCACGATCCAGTCGATGGATTCGACCGTCACGCCGGCATCGGCGGCGGAGGCCTCGATGGCCGCGGCGGTGTTGACGACGGCATGGCGGAACACTTCCTTGCCCGCCATGCGCAGGTGGCCCGTGGTCTGCGTCGTCGAGGGGCCGCCATCGACATAAAGGAAGTCGTGCTGGCGGCCGTCGGAATAGAGCTTGGTGTTGAGTACGCCCCGGTCGGACGAATCGCCCTTCCCTTCGCTGGCGCGCAGCACAATCGCGCCCGCGCCGTCGCCGAACAGCACACAGGTCGTGCGATCCGTCCAATCCATCAGGCGCGACATGGTTTCCGCGCCGATCAGCAGCACGGTCCTGGCCTGACCGGCCTTGATGAAATTGTCGGCCACCGAAAGCCCGAAGACAAATCCAGAGCAGACCGCCTGAACATCGAACCCAGCGCCCCGAGTCATGCCGAGGCGCGCCTGAATCTTGGTGGCGACGGCCGGAAAGGTTTCGTCGGGCGTGGTGGTGGCAACGACGATGAGATCGATTTCTTCGGCGCCGATCTTCGCGTCGGCCAGCGCGCGCTGCGCGGCGATCAGCGCCAGATCGGAGGTCGTTTCGCCGTCGCGTGCGATGTGGCGGCGGCGAATGCCGGTGCGGTCGGCGATCCAGGCGTCGCTGGTGTCGACTCTCTTCGCCAATGCGTCGTTGGTGAGGATGGTTTCCGGAAGATAAGAGCCACAACCGACAATCTGGGAGCGAACAACAGTCACGAGACCGCCACCCCGCCGGCGGCCGGCACGGGCGGTAACGCAGATTCCGGCGGAACCACGCAGGCCCGGTCCGCGATGATCTTCGAATTCACATCGGCTTTGGTCATGTCGATGGCCATATCCAGCGCGCTGGCGAAACCCAAGGCATCCGTTCCACCATGACTTTTCACCACGACACCGTTCAATCCCAGAAAAATTCCACCGTTGGAGGCGCGCGGGTCGAGCTTGCGCCGCAGGGCATTCAACGCACCGGCGGCGAAAAAACCGCCGATGCGCCCAAGCAGCGATCGCCGCATTGCCGTGCGCAGGAACGTCACGACCAGTTTGGCGGTGCCTTCCGCCGTCTTCAACGCGACATTGCCGCTGAATCCGTCGGTGACGATCACATCGGTCGTGCCGTCGGCGATATCGTCGCCTTCGACGAAACCGCGGAAATCGATCGGCAGCCTGGAAGCCCGCAGAATCTGCGCCGCCGCTTTCAGGGCGTCATGCCCCTTCTGATCTTCCTCGCCGACGTTCAGCAGGCCCAGGGTCGGACGCTCGAGGCCGAAGATCGCACGCGCGAACGCCTCGCCCATCACGGCGAAATCGACAAGCTGCTGCGCATCCGTCTCGATATTGGCGCCGACATCCAGCACGACGCTCTGCCCGCGCCTGGTGGGCCAGATCGCGGCGATGGCCGGCCGATCAAGGCCGTCCAGCGTGCGCAACTGGAACATCGACATTGCCATCAGCGCGCCGGTGTTGCCGGCACTGATTGCGACCTGCGCTTCTTTCTTCGCCACGGATTCGATGGTGCGCCACATGCTGGTGTTGCGGCCGCGGCGCAGCACCTGGCTCGGCTTGTCTTCCATGCGCACGCGCTCGGCGCTGTGACGGATTTCCAGTCGCTCCGAAAGCTTGTCGCGCTTGGCGAGCAGCGGCTTCAGTTCCGCCTCATCGCCATGCAGCAGAAAACGCACGTTCGGATGACGCACGACAGTGCGTGCCAGCGCAGCTACGACGATGCCGGGACCGGCATCGCCGCCCATCGCATCGACCGAAACTGTCAGACTGCCGTTCAACGCCGCCTCGACGTTTGAATCAGAATCGCCTCAGCGCGGGCGCCCCTGCTCAGGCTTTTGCCTTGGTGACTTCACGGCCATCGTAATGGCCGCAGGCGCCGCAAACATGGTGCGGACGACGTTGCTCGCCGCACTTTGGACATTCGTTGTGGGCGGAGGACACCAGACGATGGTGCGACCTGCGCATGTTACGCCGCGATGGCGAGGTTTTTCTTTTTGGAACCGCCATGGCGGACATTCTCCTTTGGAACCGCCGGAATCGGGATGGAACGCCAGCGACGGCGTTCCGCTTTCGTCCGGTCGGCAAACAGGGCGCGGAGTAAAGTCGAAAGGCGCGCGGGATTCAAGAACTAATCTTTCTGACGTTAATCGTTGCCTTTCAAAGCCTTAAGCACGGCAAACGGATTTTCCGGGCCGCCATCGTCCAGCGCCGGCGATTCGAAAACCACTCCGGCCGCGCGGGGATAGGGATCGAGCGCCAGCAGGAACTCCTCGAGCAGCGGCCTCGCCACATCGTAGCGCGTGCTCTCGATCTCTTCGGGGGCATTTTCGTCTTCCGCATCCGCTACCGGAGCATCGCCGTGGGCCGCCAGATCGTGCGCCCGATGCGTCACCAGATTCAGTTCGCGGCTGAAGTCTTTTTCGACATGCGCCGCGACCGGTTCAAGCGAAACCACGCAACTCTGCACGACATCCGCCTTTAGAGTGGCCACGTAGGAAAAGCGGTTTTGTGCCAGCCGGCGAAGCGTCACCGTCGCCTCGAAGCGCTGGACCGATTGCACTTGCGCCCATTGCGCAATGCGCGCGCACTCGTCGGGATTCGCAACAAGCCGCACGTCCTGCTCTGCGAGCGAAAGCTTCGATAGATCGAAGGGATGTTCGAACGGCGCCTTCACGAAGATGCGCCCTTTGCCGAAACGGGCAACGATCCGAAATCCAGCACACCTTCGGCGGGATCGCATTTGGCCAGATGCGCCCGCGCCGACATCACATAGGCGCTGAGGATCGCGACATGCGGGCTGGGCGCGCCGCGATAGATGTTGCGCGCGATGACCGCTTCCAGCGATGTCGTGTCGCGCGCATCGCGATAGGCCTGCATGCGTCCGAAGAAGGCGCTTGCCATCTTCTTCATGCGGCGGCTCATGCCTACGTCGCCGGCGCCGAGCTGCCGCAAGCCTTCGTCGAAGGAGACGAAGATCGCGTCGATCAGCGCTTGCGCCAGATCGCGCGCGCCGGTTTCCTCGATGCGTTCCAGGGCCGCGGCCGCGTGCAAGGCCAGCATGTCGAAGCGGCCGTCGATCGTGTCGGGAACGCCAAGCTGCGCATAGAACACTGGCGCGCGACCGCGCGCGGCCACCTGCGCGTCCAGCCGGGCGGAAAGCGCGCGCAGCGCGGCGGATTTGCGGATGGTGTCCAGCATATGATCGGTCTCCGGAGCTACGAGCCTTGCATCGGGCCGCGGCCAACGCTAGCACAGGCGCCTTGGGCGGACGGGGTGTTGAGGACGTTGCACATGCGTATATCCGTTCTGGCTCTTTCGGGCCTGCTTTTGGCTTCTTGCGCGCCTGTCATCAGCCAACGCGGCTATCTGCCGGATCCGGCGGGCGAAGCTTCCATCAAGATCGGTGTCGATACCCAGGCCACCATTCAGCAGCGCCTGGGCGATCCATCCACCAAAGCCACCTTTGGCGGCGGCGCCTGGTATTACATCTCCTCGACCGAAAAGCAGGTCGCGTTTTTCGATCCCAAAGTGGAGAACCGCGCCATCCTCGCAGTCCATTTCGACAAGGACGGCAAAGTCACCGGTCTCAAGCATTATTCGCTCAAGGACGGCCATGTCGTCGCCTTCGAGAGCCGCGTCACGCCGACGCGCGGCCGCGAGATCACCTTCCTCGAACAGGTGCTCGGCTCGACGCCAGGCGTGCCGGTCGGACAGGACACGTCGAACCAGAACCCCGGCGGCGGCAGCCAATATCCGTAGAGCGGCGATGGGCGCGGATGTGTGTCCGCGCCCGCTTGCCGATTACAGCCCGTGCGCCAGCGTGGCCAGCAGCAGCAGCGCCACGATATTGGTGATCTTGATCATCGGATTGACGGCGGGACCGGCGGTGTCCTTGTAGGGATCGCCGACGGTGTCTCCGGTCACGGCCGCCTTGTGGGCATCCGAGCCTTTTCCGCCGTAATTGCCGTCTTCGATGAACTTCTTGGCGTTGTCCCACGCGCCGCCGCCCGAGGTCATCGAGATGGCGACGAACAGGCCGGTCACGATGACGCCCAGCAACATGGCGCCCAAAGCCGCGAAGCCCTGGCCCTTGCCCGCCACCCAGGCGACGATGAAGTAGAACACGATGGGCGACAGCACCGGCAACAGCGACGGGATCACCATCTCGCGGATCGCGGCGCGCGTCAGCAGATCGACAGCGCGCGCGTAGTCCGGCTTCTGCGTGCCTTGCATGATTCCGGGCATCTCACGGAACTGGCG
>DASXFK010000040.1:0-15173 GCA_036489635.1 Rhizomicrobium sp.
GATAGCGGCGGAAGGGTTTGGGGAGGTGCTGGAAATTCTCCGCGACGTAGCGGGCGAGCGGCGCGGTGAGGTCGTAGCGCAGGCTCATCCATTGCTTGTCGTCGTCCTGCAGCGAGAACACGCCTTCGTTGGGGCGGTCCAAATCGGGCAGGAACTTGCCCAGCGCGTCGGTGTATTCGAAGGCGGGCGTTTCCAGCGGCTCGAAACCGTAGCTCTCATAGACGCGGCGGATGGTATCGAGAACGGCGCGCTCGGCGGCTATCTCGTCGGCGCCACGATCACGAAAGCCGCGCGGAAGCCGCGCCTTGGGGCGGGATGTCTTGTCCGTGGGCATGGGCCGGGTCGCTCATAGTGGGCCAGTTCAATAAACGGTGCGAGGAGATGCGGCAAGTGGAGAGCGCCCTCCCTCTCATTGTCATGGCCCGATTAAATCGGGCCATGACAACAACTATTTTGGCTTATGCGCCGCGTCCCATGCCAGATGCGATTGTTGCAGCACATAGGCGCGGATGGCGGTCACATCGTCTTTCGACAGCACGTCCTTGAACGAGCCCATGCCGCCGGCCGACAGCGCGCCGCCCAGAACGATGGCGTCGTACTGGCCCCAGATCTCCGGCGGCGCGAGGCGCAAGTCGGGCACCTCGCCTTCGGATTGCGCGAAGAAGCCGTGACAGACCAGACAGGTGCGGTGATAGAGCGTGAAGCCCTTGGCGATGGTCGCCGCATCGGCTGTCTGCTTCGGTGGCAGTGTGGGCGGAACGCCTTCGGCAGGAAGCGCGGCCACATGCTGCGAGCCGCCGAGGCGGAACACGAACAACCGGCCCTGATCGTTGCCGTATTTGGAGAGCGCGGTGTTGGGATCCTTGAACGCGGCCAATCCGCCCGCGCCGCCCCATCCCGCGAGCAGCGCCACATATTGCACGCCGTCGATCTCATAGGTCATCGCGGGCGCGAGAATGCCGGTCTTCAAATCGATCGACCACAGTTTCTTGCCGGTCTTGGCGTCATAGGCGTTGAACATGCCGTAAGCGTCGCCGCCGAACAGCAAGCCGCCGGCCGTGGAGAGCAATCCGCTGTTCCACGAGCCACCCATCGCCACCTGCCATGCTTCCTTTTGCGTGACAGGGTTCCATGCCTCGATGAAGCCTTGCGCCGCCGCCGGCGGATGGCCGGACTTGATCAGCTTCAGTACGACATCGGAGATCGCCGCGAAATCGACGCCGAGATTCCAGGCGCCGGGCTTGTAGTGGAAATCCTTCTGCGCCACGAAAATCGCGGCGCCATCCATCGCGGGGATGTAAACAAGCCCCGTCTGCGGATCGTAAGTCATCGGCTGCCAGTTGTGGGCGCCGGCTTCCTGCGGATAGACCACCGCCATCTTGTGCGTGTAGCGCGCGTCAGGATTTTCGATGGGGCGGCCGGTCTTCATGTCGATGCCCTTGGCCCACGTCACGGTGGCGAATTTCTGCGCGCTGATCAGCTTTCCGGTTTCGCGATCGATGACATAGAAGAAGCCGTTCTTCGGCGCGTGCATCAGCACGTGGCGAATTTTGCCGTCGATTTTCAGATCGGCGAGCGTCACGTCGGCGGTGGAATCGAAATCCCACGTGTCGCCGGGCGTAGTCTGATAGGCCCAGGCGAACTTGCCGGTCTTGGCGTGCAGCGCCACGACGGAGGAGAGATAGAGATTGTCGCCCCCTTTGGGCGAACGCACGTTGCGGTTCCACGGGTTGCCGTTGCCGGTGCCGACATAGAGCAGATCGAGCTGCGGATCGTAGGACATCGCGTTCCACGGCGCGCCGCCGCCGCCGATCTTCCACCATTCATGCTTGCCGGTGATGTCCCATGTCTTGAGCGCGGCGGTGAGCGCCGCGTTCTCCTGCTTCTTGTGCGGATTGCCCGGCACGATATGGAAGCGCCACGCCAGCTTGCCGCTGTCCGCATTGTAGGCGGAGACGTAACCGCGCGAGTCATATTCCGCGCCGCCATTGCCGATCATGATGAGACCGTCGATAGCGCGCGGCGCGCCGGTGATGGTGTAAGTGTGCTTGTGGTTCTCGACGGTATCGACGCTCCACAGCACCTTGCCGGTTTTTGCGTCGAGCTTGATCAGCCGCCCGTCCAGCGTGCCGACATAGACCGCGCCTTTCCACAGCGCCACGCCGCGGTTGACGACGTCGCAACAGGCATAACGCCCGGTCTGTCCGGGCACATGCGGATCGAACGCCCACAGGCCTTTGCCGGTCTTCGCGTTCAGCGCGATCACCTTGCTCCACGGCAAGGTGATGAACATCACGCCGTCGGAGACGATGGGTGTCGCTTCCAAACCGCGCACGGAATAGGTCCGATATTCCCACGCCACGCCGAGCTTGCTCACATTGCTGGTGTTGATCTGGTTCAGCGGCGAGAAGCGTTGCTCGGAATAGGTGCGCCCCGTGGTCAACCATTCGCCGGGATCGGAATTGGCGGCTGCTATCTTGGCGCCATCGACATTCGCGCCAGGCTGCGCGGGTTGGGCCGCGGCGAACAGCGTGGCGCCAATGAGAAACGCTCCGGCAATACCGGCGATGCGGATGGTCATGTCTGCTCCCAGCTTGCCGCTTTAAGAGACGGCCTCTCGACTGGCGCAAGGTTACGGACAGTTCTAGGCTTCCACAATATCTCGAATGGATTCCATGACCCTGCCGCTGCGGAAACACGACGCGAAACGCGACGTCCTGAAGGACGTGTTCGGATTCGACGATTTCCGCCCCGGCCAGGAAGGCGCCATCGACGCGCTGCTGAGTGGCCGCAATGTGCTGACCGTGATGCCCACGGGCTCGGGCAAATCGCTGTGCTATCAGGTGCCCGCGCTGGTGATGGGCGGGCTGACCATAGTGGTGTCGCCCTTGGTGGCGTTGATGCAGGATCAGGTGGCGGCGTTGCGGCTCGCCGGCGTTGCAACCGAGACGATCAACTCCGCCCGCAGCCGCGACGACAATGTCGCCGCCTGGCGTCGCGTGGCCGCGGGACAGGTGCGGCTTCTGTACCTCGCGCCCGAACGGCTGATGACCGAGCGGATGCTCGACGCCTTGACGAAACTCGATGTACGCCTCATCGCCATCGACGAAGCGCATTGCGTGTCGCAATGGGGACCGGCGTTCCGCCCCGAATATCGCGCGCTCACGAAACTCGCCGATCTGTTTCCCAAAACGCCGCTCATCGCGCTCACCGCGACGGCGGATGAAGTGACGCGCGCCGATATCGCGTTGCAGCTTTTCGGCAACCGCGTCGAGGCGATGGTGCAAGGCTTCGACCGCCCGAACATCGGCCTCACCGTCGAAGCCAAGCAGAATTCCAGCCGCCAGCTTCTCGATTTCATCGCCCGGCACAAAGGAAAGAGCGGCATCGTCTATTGCCTGTCGCGCAAGAAGACGGAGAAGGTGGCTGAGCAGCTTCGCGAGTCCGGCGTGATCGCCCTGCCCTATCACGCCGGCATGGACAAGGACGCGCGCGAGGCGAACCAGAACCGCTTTATGACGGAAGCCGGCGTGGTGATGGTCGCGACCATCGCCTTCGGCATGGGTATCGACAAGGCCGATGTGCGTTTCGTCTTCCACACCGATCTGCCCGGAAGCCTCGAAGCCTATTATCAGGAGATCGGCCGCGCGGGCCGCGACGGCGCGCCCGCCGAGGCGCACATGCTGTTCGGCCTCGAAGACATCCGCATGCGCCGCGTGTTCATCGACAAGGAAGACGCCGGCGAGGATCGCAAGCGCCGCGAACATGCGCGGCTGAACATGCTCCTCGCCTATTGCGAAGCCGCGCGCTGCCGCCGCCAGTTGCTGCTGGAATATTTCGGCGAGCAATCCGAACCCTGCGGCAATTGCGATATCTGCCGCGAGCCATCCGAACGCATCGACAGCACGAAGGAGGCGCGCCGCATATTGCTCACCGTGCGCGGAACCGGCGAACGCTTCGGCGCGGGTTATGTCATCGACGTGCTGCTGGGCAACCGCACCGAGCGCATGTCGGAAGGTCATACGCTCCTGCCGGTGTTTGGCGCGGGCAAGGATCGCAGGAAGGACGAATGGCAATCTCTGATCCGCCAGATGGCGGGCGACGGATTGCTGCGCCACGATCTGCAAGGCTATGGCGGGTTCGAAATCGCCGACAAAGGCCACGCGCTGCTGCGCGGGGAAGGCACCTTCGAAAGCCGCCCGATCAAACCGCGCGTGAGGACCAAACGCGAAACGCGCGCCGAACGCATCGCGGACGTATCCGATGCCGATCAGGCGCTGATCGCATCGCTCAAGGCGCTGCGCATGAAGCTGGCGAAAGAACGGCGCGTGCCGCCTTATGTGATCTTCTCGGACAAATCGCTGATCGACATGGCGCATCTGCGCCCACGCGACGAAAGCGAATTCGCCATGGTGCACGGCGTCGGCGCCGCCAAGCTGAAGGATTTCGGCACCGTTTTCCTGCGCGCCATCGCGCTCGATTCGCCCGGCTCTGCGCAAGACGCGTGAAAGCGGCCATTTCCGCCACGCCGGTCCTTCATTGGGGCTTTAACTCTACCTTTTGCATCAAGCACTTAGGCGTTGCTTTGGGCGGACCAATGCGATAATTTCCGCAGCACTTCATGTCGCTGTCTTTTCGCCGCCGGCGACGGAGCCGCGCCGGGGATTTCATGCCAAGCACGCAACAGCATCTTCGGCAGCTTTACCGCGCCGCGCGTGGACTGGCGTTTCATGCGCGCACGCCCGGGAAGCTGCACAAAGCGGCGTTGCGCGCGGAGTTCACCGGCGATTTCGAAGGCGCTTGCGCCTTGTGGTTCGAGCAGCGCGGCGTTTTGACGGGCGCACCGCTGGCCAAGGTCGAACAAAGCCTTGCGGCCTGCGCCTTGCGCAGCGCACGCGAAGCGGAGGCAACGCAGCGCTGGTCGGCGGCGCTGCAATCCTGGGAATACCTGCGCGCCGTGGAGCCGGAATCGGAACCGGCCGCGAAGGGCATCGACCGCGCGGCCCAACGTCTGGCCATCGAGCTCGATGGGCAATTCGGCGACGCGCCGGCCGACGACGCCCTGGCACTCAAGCCTCCACTGCATCGGCTGCCGCAATTCTGGAAAGTCGATGTGCTTGTGCGCCTGGGCCGTGCGCAAGAAGCGCGCGATCGTCTGGCGGCGCTGGAATCGGAACTGGGTGCGAGCGCCACCAGCCGCAAGCTGGCGGCACAGATCGCGCTTCACGCCGGACAATCGGTCCAAGCCGTCGCGGCCGCTTGCGAGGCAATCGAACTGGCGCAGCGCACAGCTCGTCGGCAATCGCCCGAATGCCCGCTCATCTGCGCCGAGGCGCTCTGCGATCGGGGGCTGCACAATGAAGCGCGCGACATGCTGTTTGCGCACATGCGAAATCGCGACGCCCCGACCGACCGCGAATTCGCGGCGCTGTTTGCCACCGCGCGCACTCGCAGCGAAGTGGATGCCATCCGCGCCTTCCTCGAACCCCATTTTGCCGCCGGCCACAAATCGCGCAGCAGCGCGCGCAAGCAGCACAGCATCGCGCTGCGCGATCTCGGCTTTTCGCAAGAGGCGCGCGACATCGTCCGCAGCCGCCTGCTGGAAGAGATGGCCGAGCCGTTCGGCCACGCGCCGCGTCCGGCAAACGGCGCCTGGTCGCTGGCCGCCGAACGCGCTCTTCTTGACTTGAAAACCGATCTCGACGCCGGCGGATTTGCTTTCTTCCTCATCAGCGGAACCCTGCTGGGCTGCATGCGCGAAGGCCGCCTGCTCGGTCACGACAAGGACATCGATGTCGGCATTCCCGCGGACGTGGACATGGACGCGTTGCGCGCGCATCTGCGCAGCACCGGCCGCTTCCGCGTGCGGCCGCTGCCGGTGCAAACTGTGGTGCGCGCGATCCACGCCAACGGCACGTCCATCGATCTGTTCCGCCACTGGCTCGAAGACGGCCAGATGGTCCATCAGGGCCAGAAAGCGAAATGGACGAACACGCCGTTTGCGCTGAAACCGCAAGACTTTCTCGGAGCCACCTTCCAGGTGCCAAGCGACCCGGAGCGCTATCTCGCCGAGAATTATGCCGACTGGAAAACCCCGGCGAAGGATTTCGACACCGTGGTCGATACGCCGAACATGACCGTCACGGACCGCGAGCATCTCATCTGGTATTGCTACACGGGCCTGCAGATTTCCCACGCCTGGGGTTCGGCCAACCGCTTCGCGAAGCTGTGGGCGTTGCTGCAACGGACCGCGCCGCCCGATGACGAGGTCGCATCCGCGATCGCAGCGCAGCTCGCCGGCCCGGGCGGCCAGGATGAAAGCCCATGAAGCGCGTCATCACTTACGGCACCTTCGACCTTTTCCATATCGGCCATCTCAACATCCTGGAACGGCTGCGGGCTCTGGGCGATCACCTCGTGGTCGCGGTCTCGACCGACGAATTCAACACCGCGAAAGGCAAGCTGTGCGTCGTGCCTTACGCCGAACGCGCCGCCATCGTTGCCGCGCTGCGTTGCGTCGATGACGTCGTGCCGGAGGAAAATTGGGAGCAGAAAGCCGGCGACATCGCGCGCCACAAGATCGACATCTTCGGCATGGGCGACGATTGGCGCGGCAAGTTCGATCATCTGGCGAAATATTGCGAGGTCGTCTATCTGCCGCGCACCGAGGGCGTCAGCACCAGGGAACTGCGCACCAGGATTTCCATCAAGCACAATCCTCTGCGCGATATCCGTGATAAGACTGCGCCGAAAGCCGGCGCCAGGCCGAAATAGCTGCCGGAAAACGCGGGCGAGATCACCACTTTTCATGGCCGAGACCATCACGCCTTATCGCAGCATCGCCGTCGCCGGCGCGGGCGCCTGGGGCACCGCCTTGGCCGCGACCGCGGCGCTCGCCGGACGCGATGTCATCCTTTATGCGCGCGAGCCCGAAGTTGTCCGCGCAATCGCCGCCTCGCGCGAGAACACGCCGTTCCTGCCGGGCGTTCGCCTGCCGGACGGGCTCGCCGCTACCAACGACATCGCCGCCTGTGGCCGTGCCGAAGCGATGCTGCTGGTGGCGCCGGCGCAGCATGTGCGCGCCACGCTCGCGCAATTGCGAAAATTCGTCGCGCCGGGAACGCCCATCGCCATTTGCGCCAAGGGCATCGAGAAGAACACCGGCAAGCTGATGACCGAAGTGATGGCTGAGGCTTTTCCCGAAGCGGACATAGCGCTTCTGTCCGGACCGTCCTTCGCGCGCGATGTGGTGCGCGGACTTCCCACCGCCGTCACCATCGCCGCGCGCGAGCCGGTGGCGCAGCGCCTGCAGGAATCGCTGCGTCACGCGATGTTCCGCCCTTATGCCAGCACCGATCTCGTCGGCGTGGCACTCGGCGGCGCGGCGAAGAACGTCTACGCCATCGCTTGCGGCGTGGTGGAGGGCCGCGGCCTGGGCGAAAGCGCGCGCGCCGCCCTGCTTGCCCGCTCCTTCGCGGAGATGGTGCGGCTGGGCAACGCGATGGGCGCGCGGCCGCAAACGCTGGCAGGCCTTTCGGGGCTTGGCGATCTGACGCTTACCGCGATGAGTCCAAGCTCGCGCAATTACGCGTTGGGCTTTGCGCTCGGCGAAGGCAAGACATTGGCGCAATTGTTGGGTGAAGGCCGGCCGCTCGCGGAAGGCGCCTACACCGCAGGTCCCTTGGTGGCGCGCGCCGCGCGTGAAGGCGTAGAGGTTCCGGTCGCTGAGGCGGTCGCCGACGTGCTGAACGCGAAGGCCGCGCTGGACGAGGTTGTGCTGCGCCTGATGAGCCGTCCGCTGCGGGCAGAATGACGGGCAGCCCTGCGCATTTGTGATAGCCTCGCGCGGCGAAGCGTTGGAACGATCGGCATGACGACATCACAAGCCGCAAGCGAAGCGGGCCCGGCCGCGTGATCGGATTGCGCCGCCAGTTCATCGCCATCGCGTCGCAGCTTTTCCGCCGGCGCGGCGCGCAATCCGCGCTCGGCTATGTGCGCGAATCGAGCCGGATGCTGAACGAAGCGCTGCTCGCCCAGCAGCACAAGCGCTGGCCGGATGCGGTGATGCTGTGGCGCGATTATCTGGCGCTGGTGCCCTCGGATATTCGCGGGCACGTCAATCTCGGCAATGCCTTGCTGGCGCTCGACCGCGTGGAGGAAGCCGCAAGTTGCGCTCAGACCCTGCGCGCGCGCTGGCCGCAGCGCGCGGAAGGCGCGGTGCTGGGCGCGCGCGTGACGGCGCGTGGCGCGCCTCGCGAACGCATCGAGGTGTGGCGGCCTGTCGCCGTGAAATTCCCCACCAGCGTCGCGGCGCAGGAAGAATTGGGGCGCGCGCTGATCGATGCCGGGCAGTCGCAGGACATCCGCGTCATCGAATCACATTTGGAGGCGCTGGACCGCCGCGCCGCGGCGCGGCTGCGCGGTCACATGCTGTCCGCCGCCGGCAATGACGGGCAAACGCACAGCTTCTGGCAAGCGGCGGCGCGCGAATTTGCCGACGATCCGGATTTTCTGCGCAAGGCCATCGACGCAGGCCTGCGCGCCGGTGCGCGCGAAGCCGCCGCCGATTTCGATGCGTTGCTGGCGGCGGGCCACGCCAGACTCTCCGACGCGAATTTCGCCATCGGTCTTGCCAATCTGCTGCGCGCCGGCGGCGATCGTCCGCGCGCCGTCCGCCTCGTGCGGCGCTATCTGAAATCGCTCGCGAGCCCGGCGGACACCAGGCTCGCGGCCTTGAAACTGAGCCGCGTCCTCTTCCGCGAATTTCCGCGCCGCGCGGTGCAAGCCGATACCGCGCCCTCGCGCTTCACAACGATGGTGCGGCGCGCGCCGATGTCGCCTGCGGCACGCGACTGGTGGCAACAGACCGACGCGCTCTATGACCGGATACGCATCGCCGCGCCCGATTGCCTGCTCGAAAGCGATATTTCACGCCAACAATGTGAGGCATTCGTCGCTGAAGTCCGGCGCAAGCTGCTAACGGGCGCGCCATTCTGCTTCATCCGGTTGGGCGACGCCGAGAGCAACGCCCTGCACTACGAGCCGCAGCTTGCGCAGCATTTCGAGCGGGACGTTAGGGAACGCGAACGCTCCTGGTGGGCTCGCGAGCTGGCCGACGATGAGCGCGACGCGCTCAATCGCGACGTGAACGCCGCCATCTGGGCGGCCGATGCGCTGGGCATTCCCTGTTGCGGACGCATCCTGCGCGATATGGATCTGAAGAGCGAACGCATCTTCGACACCGGGCGCACCGGGCGCGGCCATCGCGCCGTGCTCAACGCGGTGCGCGAGCGGTTGGCGAGCGGGGTCCGCGCGCCGCGCTTCGTGTCGGCCAATCTGCATCAGGATCTGCATCGCTTCGGGCTTTATCCGTCGCTGCTGGCGGGCGCGCGCGAGGCGATCTGCGTGTCGTCCCACGAGGCTTTGCCGGAACGGCTGGTGCGCGGCTTCGGCGTCGTATCGGCCAGCAACATCACATTGCGCAGCGCCCATTCGCTGCGGCACAAGGTGGAACAGCGGCAGGATGCCTACGCCTTGCCCGATCAGCGCCAGGCGGTGATGGAGGCGATGGACGGCCAACTGAACGGGCGCCTTGTCATTGTCGCGGCCGGCTATGTCGGCAAATGGATCTGTCATCAGGCCGCGCAGCGCGGCGCCGTGGCGCTCGATCTGGGCAGCATCGCGGATTACTGGATGGGCGCGAGGACACGTGGATATCTGGAGCTGGTTTAGACGCCGACCGCGCGCCGCCGCGATTCCGGCGCGCAACCAGATCGCGCAAGCGCTCGCCGAGCGACGCTACGATCTGGCCGACCGCTTGCGCCAAACGCTACCCGCGCGCTCGGAATTGCGCGACATATTCGCGCTGCAACTGCTGATCGCGCAATCGCGCTATGAAGAGGCCGCCGCACTTTATGAGAGCGCCCGCCGCAACGTGCGCGCCCAGCACAGCGCGCGCGTGCGCTATTTGCGCGCATTGAGCGCGATGAAGCGCAAGACCGATTTGGCCAAAACCCTCAAGGTGATTTTCGCCTCACGCGCCGAGGCCGAGAATCTGGCAAGCCTTCTTCCCTATATGCGCGATTTCGAGCCGCAGATGCGTGCCGACGCTGCGCGCCGGATCATGACGGCGGGACAACCGCTGACGCTCGACGCCCAACTCGCTTGTGCGCAAAGTCTGCTGGAGGCGGAAGATCGCGACGGCGCGGTCGCAATCGGCGCCGCCGTGCCGCACGCAACGCCGCGCGAGAACGCGGAAGTCGCGATTCTGCATACCAACATCGCGCTCCACGACGGCGACGACGCGGCAGCGACCCGCTGTCTTTCGCAAGCGTTCGAGGCTTTCGGCCTGGAGCCGGTGTCGCGGCGCCACGCAGATGCGCTGCTTGACGTCGGCAATCTCGCGGCCCAGGCGCCGCCCGCCGCCGCAGCGCTTGGCAAAGCGTCGATCCTGATGAGTTGCTTCAATGCGGAGCAGAGCATCGGCGCGGCGCTTGCGTCGCTGCAGGCGCAAAGCCATCCCGATATCGAGATCGTCGTGGTCGACGACTGCAGCACGGATGGAACCGCCGCGATCGTCGAAGCCGTCGCGGCGAGCGATCCGCGCGTGAAATTGGTGCCGCTGGCCGCGAACAGGGGCGCCTATTATGCGCGCAATACGGCGCTGTCGCTGGCCAGCGGCGAATTCGTGCTGACGCATGACGCCGACGATTGGGCACATCCGCGCAAGGTGGAGCGCCTGGTGCGCCATCTGTCGGCGAACGCCGAGTTGATCGCCGTGCGCGGAAATTGGATTCGCTTTGCCGCCGGCGCCGGCGTGGGGCATCGCGGCGCCTATATCAGGCTCGATGCCTCGTCGCTGACCTTCCGCCGGCAGCCGGTGCTGGAGCGCGCCGGCTATTTCGACACCGCCCGCATCGGCGCCGACAGCGAATACGCCTATCGCCTGCAGCGGCTGTTTGGCGAACGCTCCGTCGGAGAATTGGACGAGATGCTCTCGGTCGCCGCGCGCACGGCGGACAGCCTGTCGGGCGCGGCGAAAACCCAGATCGACATCGACACCGTCGTCTATGCACCGCTGCGGGCGGCCTATCGCCGGGCGTTTTTTGCCTGGCACGAGCACGCCGACGATCTGTATCTCGACTTTCCGCAAGCGGAGGCGCGGCCCTTCCCGATTCCGCCAGAGCTGCGGCCCTGACAGCTACCAATACCATTGCGGGTGGGTGAGCATGAGAAACGGCCGCCGCGACAGGATCGGCAACGCTTCGCGCGTCCAGCCCGCGTCGATGCGGAACTGTGCCGGGCCGGCGACGTGCTTGGCGATCTTCGACACCTGGCCGAGGGCGAGCGTACGGGCGTTGTCGGAGACGTTCAGCAGCGGCCTTTTGGCGATGCGCAGCCCCCGGCGCGTGAAGGCGACTTCGCAGAAGAACTCGATTCCGAAATCGCTCCATATCTTTTGCCGCGAATACTTGCCGACATGCTCGGCGAGAAATTCCTCCCCCGCGGGCGGCGTTCCGCTCCATTTCGAGCGGCGGAATTTCGGCATGAAGAAATCGGACGCTTGCAGCCGCTGCGATTTGATGTGGGCGGTGGAATCGCCGTGCAGCGAAAGCGAGCGCACCTGGAATCCGCGCTTGTCCATTTCGGCGAGCGCGGCCTCCAGGCCGGTGTAAAGATCGCCATAGACGCGAATGAAGTGAAACACATCCGCATGCAGGCCGATCTCGTGGCCCATGTCGCGCATTTTGCGCAGCGTGTCCCAGGTTTCCGGCGCATCGAAGAACGCCTGGTTGATCGGATGCCTTTGCATCATCAAAAACAGGCCCGGATAACCGACATCGCGCATGATGCGCGCGATCTCGAGCGGCCGGCGCATGTTGCCGTGGATGTCGAACTTGGCGTGACCGAAACCCGCCGGCTTGCGCGGCGTTTGCGCCCACATCGTGGCTCTGCGCGCGAAATTGCGTGCGGCAAGCAGCGCGATTCCTTCAGCCTTGAGCGTGCGCAGGAAACGCTCGAAATCGCTCTTCGGAAACCGATCGACGCGCGGCGTGCGCGCGAAGGCGCGGCCGCGATCCGATCTGGCGCGTTGCTTGCGCAGGATCAGCCAGACGCACGGGTCCCGGGCGGCATCGCGCTTGCTGCGGGGCGCCCATCCGAGAAATTCGAAGCCGCCATAACGGTCGAACTTTCTTTGCAGGGCGCCGGCGGTTGCGATCTCAAGCCCACCGAACTGATGGCGCAGAAAGCTCTGAAGGTTTTTGCGCGCCGGGCCTTCCGCCACCTTCAGGGCATCGAGCGCTTCCTCGCTCGCATCGCGGACGATGCTGGCGATGACGATTCCACCTTGGGCCAGCGCCGGCAGAATGCGCTCGTAGAGAAGCTCCTCCACAACCTCTGGCGTACGGGCGGCGCCAAGATCCACGACGCACAGATCGAGACCGGAGGGCAGCGCCACGTTGAACGGATCGGTGCCGACCAGTTCCGCCGAGGCCTTGGCGCGCAACACGCCTTTTCTGGCCGGGCCGATTTCAATGGCGAGATGCGGACCCCGCGCCGAACGCGCGATCGTTGCCAGCGCGGCGGCGTTCGCGGCAATCCCGATCTGCAATGTCCTGCCCAGCGACGCGAGACCCAGCTCTGCCGTCAGCGCGCGCAAAGGCACGCGTCCGCCAAGGAGCTGCGCCGAAGGTTGCGCGCGCTCGTTCACGGTGCGAGACGACGCATCATGGTCAGGCCGCCTGCTCGCTTGCGGCAAGATCGCGCAGGAAATCGGCGATGCGCTTTGCGCTGCAGCCTTTGTACGCGGGGTCGATGTAGCCGTCGAGGAAGGCGCGCGTCGTTTCGTCGATCTCGCGCTGGCTGTGGGCGGCTTCGATGAGCTCCTCGATCGATTTCGCGTGGACGCCGATATTGTGGTCGAAGATGTACCGCTCCGTCACCACTGGCTTCATATAGGTCACGATAGGATCGCGGACGATCCAATCGGGAAAGATCACGGGCTTGCCGAGCGCCCAGGCCTCGTAAACCATTGTGCCGAAGTCCGAGATCACGACGTCTGCCTCGATCAATTGCTCCAGCGTAGGCACTTTCGAATTCCGGTTGCGCGGATGCAGCGAACTGGTGAGATCGACGTGCTTTTCCAGCAAAGGCAAATCGTCGAGCAGCTTCGGATAGGAGGATTGCGAGATCGCCAGCTCCTTGCCCTTCCTTCGCAGGTCGTGCGTGGGCGCCCACAGCACCTTCGGACGGGCGCCGGCGGGCTTCGGGCTGGCGCGATATTTCGCCTGCAACGCGTAGAGCGCGTCGAGCCGCGGCCATCCGACATTGTGGACCTGATTTTTTCCCTGCGGCAGATGCTTGCTGCGCACGATCCGGCGCCGCAGCCAGTCGCCGGGAACCAGAATGTGGCGAACGTCCTTGACCAATCGTGTGCGCTGCTCGGGATGGCGGCGCCAGAAATAGTTCTTGTCGGCGGCGCCATGCGACATCAGCACGTCGGGTTGGCTGCTGATGAACAGGGAAAAGTTTAGAGCGTCCGCCCTGCGGCGCGAGACCGTCTCGCTGTATTCGGACGGATCGAGATGCGCCTTGATGAGGCCCAGCATGGACGCCTGTACCAGCGCATAATTAGGGGAGGATGACAGAATGAAATTGATCATGAACCCGGCGCCGGTCTTTCCCGTTCAGTGCCAAATAATCCACGTCAGATCAATGCGGGCGCGGCCTGCGCGCGATGGAACCCGCTAGATCGCGAAGCGGCGGTCAAGCGCGGCCACCAGTTCGTCGCTGGCAAAGCCCAGCGCGGCGAGCCGGCCGGAGCGGGCGAACACCGCCAATCCCACGAGTGCGGCGGCAAGCAGGACCGCATCGGCCTGGGAGGGGCGCGCATCGAGCGCCGCGCCGCGCGCATCGGACAATATCTTCAGCACCGCGATCAGCCGGCCGTTGAACAGGCGCTCCGCATCGCTCGATCCGGCCTGCGAAGGCAACGCGCTCGCCGCGGCGACGATTGTCTCGGAGGACTGCAAATGCGCGAGCGCGGCACCGGCAGCGGCGCTGAACTTGCTGACGGCCCCGTTCTCGGATTGGCGCATGGCGCGCGCCAGCCCGGAAAGATCGTCCGCGGCCAGCGCCAGCAGCAACTCGTCCTTGCTCTTGAAATAGCTATAGAGAGCCGCCGGCACGAAATCGGCCTCCGCCGCCACCGCGCGCAGCGAAAAATCCTTCGCGCCGTCGCGCGCAGCCACACGGCGCGCCGCATCCAGAATCGAACTGCGGGTGACGGTGTGGCGCTCGCGGCGCGTTGCGATTGCTTGCGTCATCGAAGCGATGTTAGCGCGATTCGACTTCTTAGGCCCTCTCCCCCTCATCGAAGGAGAGGGGAATCGAAATCACAGACCGATCTGGCGCGCCGCGAGATCGCGCAGGATTTCCTCGGAGCCTCCCCCGATGGCGTTGACGCGCACCTCGCGGTAGATGCGCTCGACGCGCCCACCGCGCATGAACCCGCTGCCGCCGAGAATCTGCATCGCCTCGCGGGCGCAGAATTCCAGCGTCAGCGTCGCCTGCACTTTCAGCATGGCGAGATCGGCGGCAGGGCGTTCGCCCTGCATTACGCGCCAGGCGCACATTTCGAGATACGCGGTCGTGGCGTTGATCTGGCGCAGCATCTCCGCGATCTTGTGGCGGATGACCTGATGATCGGCGAGGCGCTTGCCGAAAGTCTGGCGCTCCTGCGCCCACTTCACCGCTTCCTCCAGGCAGACGCGCGCCGACGCACAGGCGCCCGCCGCCATTCCCAGCCGCTCGCCGTTAAAATTGTGCATGATGCCGAGAAAGCCCTGGTTCTCGCCGCCGATGAGATTCTGAGCCGGCACGCGCACGGAATCGAAATAGAGCGCGGCGGTATCCGATGCCCACCAGCCCTGCTTCTTGAGCGCGGTGCGCGTGACACCGGCACGGTCGGCTTCGATCAGCAGCAGCGAAATGCCGCCGAGCCCGTCGCCGCCGGTGCGCACGGCGGTGGTGAAATAATCGGCGCGCATGCCGCCGGTGATGAACATCTTGGAGCCATCGACCACGAAATGATCGCCGTCGCGGCGCGCCCGCGTCTTGATCTGCGCCACATCGCTGCCGCCTGATGGCTCCGTGATGGCGAGGCTGATGTG
>DASXFK010000043.1:0-12747 GCA_036489635.1 Rhizomicrobium sp.
CGCCGGGCGTGAAAGGCATTTCGCTGTTCCTGGCGACGAAGAAACTGGTGGATGCGAACGGCGGGATCGGCGCCGCGAATGCGCTGAAGCCCGTTTCCATCGAGCACAAGCTGGGGATCCACGCATCTCCAACCTGCGTGATGGCGTACGAAGGCGCGGATGCGGAATTGGTGGGGCGGCCAGGCAACGGTCTGGCGCAGATGTTCACGATGATGAACGCGGCGCGGCTGAATGTCGGCATGGAAGGCGTCGGCATCGCGGAAGCCGCCTATCAGCGCGCGCTGGCATTCTCGCTGGAGCGCTGGCAAGGGCGCTCGCCGTGGTCGAGCGATCCCACCGCGCGCATCTTCGATCAGCCTGATGTGCGCCGCACGCTGATGCTGATGAAAGCCAAGACCGATGCGGCGCGCATGATCTGTCTCTCCGCGGCGGTCGCCGCCGATCTGGCGGACAGCGACGACGAGGCGCGTCTGCGCGAAGAACTATTCGTGCCGATCGCCAAGGCGTGGTCCACCGATGTGGGCGTGGAGGTCGCATCGCTTGGCGTGCAGGTGCATGGCGGCATGGGCTTCATCGAGGAGACCGGCGCCGCGCAATATTACCGCGACGCGCGCATCGCGCCGATCTACGAAGGCAGCAACGGCATCCAGGCGATGGACCTCGCGGGCCGCAAGCTCTCGCTCGGCAATGGCGCGGCGATGACGAAGCTGATCGCCGGTATGCGCGAGACGGCGGTGAAGGTGGACGGCGTGATCGCGACGCCGCTGAACGCAGGCATCGTCGCGCTGGAACAGGCGACCCGCATTATGCGGCAGCGCAAAGGCACGGCGGATTCGCTCGCCGCGGCCACCAGCTATCTCAAGCTGGCAGGCGATGTCGTCGGCGGCTGGATGCATGCCAAGGCCGCGCTCGCCGCCGCACCGCTCGGTAACGATTTCGCGAGAGACAAGCTGGCGCTGGCGCAATTCTATGCGCTGCACGTCCTCGCCAGCGCGCCCGGGCAGCTTGCCCCGATTGAAGCGGGGGCGGCTTCCATGGAACACTTCGCCATCAACCCCTGAGGCCGCCCATGTCCGACACGCTCGTTCCCGCAAAAGAATTGGTTGCAAAAGGCAAGTCAAATATACCCGACGAGAACGCGGAGTACCGCGCTGCGCGCAATGCGTTGCTGGCGGAAGAGATCGAGCTGCGCCGTCATATCGAGCGGGTGGCGGCGATGCGCCGTCAGCTTCCTGCGGGTGGGCGCGTGGCGAAGGATTATCGCTTCGTCGGCGAGAACGGGCCCGTCACACTCGCCGGTTTGTTCGGCGACAAGCAGACGCTCATTCTCTACAGCTACATGTTCGGGCCCAAGCGCGAGCGACCTTGCCCGATGTGCACCTCGCAGATTTCCGCATGGAACGGCGAGGGACGCGACATCGCGCAGCGCGTGGCGTTCGCTATTGTCGCGCGTTCTCCCATCGAACGGCTGATCGCGTTCAAGCAGGAGCGCGGCTGGCGCGACATCGCGCTTTATGCCGATCCGAGCGGCGAATACACGCGCGATTATGTGAGCGCCGACGATGCGGATATCCCCGCGCTGAACGTGTTCAACAAGCGCGACGGCGTGGTGCGTCATTTCTGGAAGGACGAAATCACCGGCGAGATGGCCGATCCCGGTCAGGACCCTCGCGGCGCACCCGACACGATGCCGATCTGGACGCTGCTCGATTTCACGCCCGAAGGTCGCGGCACCGATTGGTATCCGAAGCTCGACTACTAGAGCACGATCCGATTCGATTGAATCGGACCGTGCTCCAGATTCCTCGATTGTCGCGCGATCTGGCGCCGAACCGGGGTCCACTTCGGCGGATCGCGCTCTAATAGCGGCCAATCATGTCTCAAGCGTAAGCAGATTCTGCCTCGTTCAGGAATATCGGCGACGCCAAGACCAATCCCACACGGGCACATATCCCGCTTCGCGCTCCCGGCCACCTTCGGCGGCGGCAAACCACGCCACGGCCAAGCCGATAAGCAGCGCCGCCGCGATCATGAATGCCTGAAGTACCGCAGCCGAACGCGCGCGTTGGATTTCGTCTTTGGATTCGCCGATGATTTTGTCGACGCGCGTGTCCGCGTCCGCTTGCGAAGTCCCCGTGATGCTCGCTGTGATGTCCGCCAAATAATCCCGGTCGTCTTGTGAGACACCGTCATGGCTGGATGATTTTAGAAGAATGCGGGCCGCTTCGCTGCGACGATAGGTGAGGTCAGCAGCATCGATCCTGCGGTCAGTGCGGAACAATTCATCCAGTTCGGAGGCGATGATATTCTCGCCTGCCACCGACGCGGCGGGTCCAGCTGTGCCGGCAGACGGTGCCACCAGTCGTGTGGCTGCGAGCGAACCGCCAAGCGCCAACGCGGCTGTAATAAGGATTGCCAAGCCCCACGTCACCACGCCGTGCATGCCGCCGCGGAATTCGATTTCGTCGGCAATGAGCGGCCGCAAGCCCGCGCGCATGCGTCCGGTGACGTAGGCGCCGAATCCAAACGCGCAGAGCGCCACGAATAACAGATAGATACCGGAAAGAACCCACAACCATGGGCTCGAATCGCGCCACGTCGGTGCCGTCGAGGCGAGCGACAGGCCGATTGCTGTGCCGAAAGCAATCAGCGTGAAAGAAACGCCGACCGCGACCACGGCACCGGCGATGATGGCTCGCCAATCGATCCACGCTGCGGCGGGAAGAGTGGCCGGTACGACCACGCCCGGCGCGCTCATCAATGCATTCCCAAGAACGAAAGAATGGCCATGATCACAACAACCAGGCCGACCAGATAGATAAGTCCGTTCACGCGTGCCTCCCGTTGGCGCTCAACGAAAGATGAACGATCTGTCACAAGGTTCGTTCCGCCGACGGGTCAGGCGTCCAGCATCTTCTCCAGGGCCGGCAATTCGTCTGCTTCGCGCGAAGGCTTGTCCCAGCGAATGCGGTTGATGCGGGGGAAGCGCATGGCGACGCCGGATTTGTGGCGTGTCGAGCGCTGCAGGCCTTCGAAAGCCACTTCGAGCACCAGCCCAAAATCCTTGTCGGCGCGGACCGAGCGCACGGGGCCGAAGCGCTCCACCGTGTTGTCGCGCACGAATTTGTCGAGTTGCTTCAATTCTTCATCGGTGAAACCGAAATAGGCTTTGCCGACGGGCGTCAGCGCGCGATCGCCATTCGCATCTTCGCGCCACACGCCGAACGTATAATCGGAATAGAAGCTGGAGCGTTTGCCGTGGCCGCGCTGCGCATACATGAGCACCGCGTCGATCAGGTGCGGATCGCGCTTCCACTTGAACCACGGGCCTTTCGGACGTCCGGCTTCGTAGATTGAATCCCAGCGCTTGAGCATCAAGCCTTCCGCGAGCTTCGCGTCGCCCTCCGGCGGATTGGCGCGCAGCTTCGCGAGTTCCTCCCAGCTCTCGAACGGCTGCATCGGCGACAGATCGATGCGCGACGATTTTCCGATGAACGCTTCGAGTTGCTTGCGGCGCTCGACAAAGGGCAGAGCGCGGATATCCGTCTCGCCGTTGAGCAACAGATCGTAGGCGCGGATGCCGGCGGGATATTTCGCGATCACCTTGGGGTCCGGCGTCTTGCGGTTTAAGCGTTGCTGCAGGTCGCCGAACGAGGCGATGCGGTGATCGTTCATCACCAGCAACTCGCCGTCGATGACGCCTTCGAAGTTCAGTGCGGCGATCACATCCGGAAACGCGCCACCGATGTCGTCGCCCGTGCGGCTGTAGAGACGCTTCTCGCCGCGCTCGCTCACCGCCTGTACGCGGATGCCGTCCCACTTCCATTCGGCGGCGTAATCTTTCGCGTCGTATGCGACGAAATCCTTTGCTTCGTCGATCGCCTGCGCCAGCATCACGGGACGGAAACGCCCCGGCGAATCCGCGCTGGGCTTTTCGCTGCGCTTCTCCAGCCATGCGAACAGATCCTCGTATGGCGGCTTGAGGCCGTGCCAGACTTCCTCGATCTCTGAGACTTCGACGCCGCCCATATCGGCGGCTGCCTGTTTGGCCAACCGTGCCGACACGCCGACGCGCAGTCCTCCCGTCAGCAGCTTGAGCAGTGCCCAGCGGCTGTCTGGCTCGCAGGCATCTAGCCAGCCTTCGAGCAATCGCTGAACATCGCCGCGACCGGCGCTGCGCAAGGCATCGACAACTTCCGAAAGATCGGGCTCGCGATTGGCGCCGGGCTTGGCGGGCCATACCAGCGCGACTGTCTCCGCCAGATCGCCGACGAAGTCATACGAGAGTGCAAAGAGTTGCGGGTCCATCCGCGCTTCGATGGCTTTGCGGATGAAGGCGGGCTTGGCCGCATGGAACGACAACGCACCGGTGAGCGATGCCAGCGCCCATCCGCGTTCGGGATCGGGCGTCTCGTGCAGATAATCGCGCACCAGCGTAAGTTTGGTGTTGCGCGCGGGGGTCAGCGAAAGGCGGTCCAGCAGGCGGGCGAAGGCGCGCATTATGCGGCGTCCTCGTCTTCATAGCCGACGAGTTCCAGTGCGCGCGCGGAAATGTCGTTCAGCGACGCCCAACGCAGCAGCGCGTCTTCCTCGCCATGCGTCACCCACACTTCTTCCGGTCGGATTTCGCCGATAGTGGTGGTGAGTTCGTCCCAATCGGCGTGGTCGGAGATTATGAGCGGGATTTCCACGCCGGCTTGCCGTGCACGCGCCCGCACGCGCATCCAGCCGGAGGCAAACGCAAGCACCGGATCGGGGAAGCGCCGCGACCAGCGATCCTGCGTGGCCGATGGCGGCGCGATGATGATGGCGCCGGCAAAATTCTTCTTGTTCTCTACCGTTGCGGGCGCGAGCGGGCCGAGCTCGATGCCGAAGGATTGGTAGAGCGCATTCAGACGATCCATCGCGCCATGCGTGTAGATTGTCTTGTTATATCCCGCCTCCCGCATCAGGCAGATCAGGCGTTGCGCCTTGCCGAGTGCATAGGCGCCGACAAGATGCGCGCGTTCGGGAAACTGCTCGGCGCTCTTCAGCAGCTTGGCGACTTCGCCCGCGTCATCGGGATGGCGGAACACTGGCAGGCCGAACGTCGCTTCGGTGACGAACACGTCGCACGGCACGGGTTCGAAGGCAGGGCAGGTGGGATCGCGGCGACGTTTGTAATCGCCGGAGACGACGATGGTGATGCCTTTCCATTTCACCACCGCCTGGGCGGAACCCAGAATGTGCCCCGCCGGCACCAGCGTCACGTCCACGCCGTGATGCGAAACGGTTTTGCCGTAACGCGACGGTTCGACAGCACCCGCAAAGTTCTCGCCATAGCGCTCACCCATGATGGCGAGCGTTTCCGGCGTTGCCATCACCGTGCCGTGACCGCTGCGTGCGTGATCGGAATGGCCGTGCGTGATCACCGCGCGATCGACGGGCGTCACCGGATCGATGTAGAAATCGCCGGGCAGGCAATAGAGGCCCTTGGGCGTGGGGCGCAGCAACTCGTGCGGTTTGGCCATGCACCGCATATATGAGCGCGGACCGGCACGCTCAAGCGCACCGGTGCGCAATCAAAGTGAGTGCCCTATGTTAGTCGGTTATTGTCCTAGCGCCCTGCGTATGGTGGCGGCGGAGGCGCCGGATAATAGCTTGGCGCGTATCCCGGCGGCGGAGGCCCATATGCGTTGGGCGGGTAATAGTCGCGGGGCGGATAGCCTGGCGACGGCGCGTTCTGGGCAACGCGCTCGCCAGGCGGTGGACGGTTCGTCGGCACAGTGTTGCGCGCGACTTGCGGCACGCCGCCGCTTCCGACATCGACCGCCTCGACGATCGGAGCTTCCCGCTCGCAGCTTTCTTTCGTGTCGTTCACCGCGATCCACGATACTTGCGACGCGAGTGGGGTACCCACATGCAAACTGCCGAATAGCATCGCGGCGGTGCGGCAAAAACCTTGCTGGTTGTGCAGGCTGTCGAGCGAAAAGTGGTTCGCGAGCCGCGTTTTCACCGACTGGAACTGCGCCGTGCCACTGCCGGAATAGAGCTTCGTGTAGAAGGCTTGCAGGTCGTGATCCGATGCGATGAGCTCGGGCCGGTTGGTCAGCACGAAGGCGTTGTAGGGATCGGCATCGTTGCAGGTGAACCCCGCCACCATCAACTCCTGCTGCAAGGTTTGGATCTTGAGCGCCGTTTTGTCGGTGGCATCCATGCACCCGGCCCAGGCTTGGGTGGCGAGCATCGTTGTGGCGAGCGCCGCCGCAGTCAGTTTCGCGATCATGTCATTCCCCTTCATGCTTGTTGTCGATGCTTATTGCTCGGCTGTGATGATGCAGCGCCCGGCCGGTGGATCGGCGCGATCCAGCTGCGCGCTCACGCCATTGCCGCCCGTGCACGCGACCCAGCGGAATTGATTGTCGGCATTTATTGTCGCGCTGCCCGGCATCAGCGCCGCAAAGCCGTTGGCCGCGAGCTGGCCCGACCCTGTGCCTGTGGCGCATGCGGTGCGCGGGTCGGCGCCTTTCTGCAGGCACCATGCGAATTGCACGCTGTAGCCGCAGGCATTGCGGAAGCCCCAGCTCGAGCCGTCATTGTCGATCTTCAGGCACGACGACGCGCCGTGGTTCTGGAGAAGCGGACGATCCATCGCCAGGTCCGCCGAGGCGCCCGGCATCGGCTTGATCAGCGTTGGGGGGGAAATACCCTGTGCCGGCGTCGTGGCGACGGCCGCGTCGATGAGATGAACCTTCGAACTGCGCACGACGATCGTGCCCAGCGTTCCACCCGTGCGGTGCAGGCCGGTCGCGGCCGTCTGCAGCGAGTGCTCGGCCGCAGCGGGTTCTATGCAACTCGCGCTTGAGACCGCATGATCCTTCGCCGGCGCTTCAAGGCCGAGCTTTGCCGCATATTCGGCAAGGGCCTGCTTCTTGTCGGCTTCGTCGAAGCCGTGGCCTTGCGGATACCATCGCATGCACCACGATTTCGCTTCCGGCGCCTTGAGCATGACGGTGACGCCACCGGCCGCGTTGCTCGCAACGGTTTCCGTGCGGCCGTCCGCGAAATTGGCCTCGATATCGTTGCCGACCGTTCGAAACACGCCGGTGACGGTCTTGCCGTCGCCTTCGGTGATGCTGCCCAGGCTGTCGCTCAACATGTTGAATGCGGTCCGGTGATCCGATCCGTCGGGCGCGATGGTGTCGAGCGTGAAACCACCGTCGTTCTGCGTAAGCGTGACGGTCGAGCCGTCCACGGCAAAGAACTTCTTGCCGGAGACCTGCTCGATCCAGCTTGCGCTTTCGTCGGAAGGTGCCGGTGAGCTTGGCGGCTTCAACGAACCGGCAAGCGCCAGCGGCGCTGTGGCAAGCAGCGCGGCGGCAGCCGCAAAGGGAAGCAGCTTCATGAAAATCCCCGTCATGGATGTTTCTTCGACAGCGAGAGCACGATCATCAGGTTGAGCAGATCGGCTTGAGAGAGGTCCTGCCGGCGCAGGTCGGTCGAAGCGACCGCGATATGGGCGACGCTCCGGCTCAGGGCGTCGCTGCTGGAATATGTCGCTTCGAGGAGGTGCGAGGCAGGACGGCCTTGTGCCAAAACGGGCGTGCAAAGCATCGCGCCGAACAAGATTGCGAATATTGGAATTCTGGCCCTGGCCATCACATACGTCCCCGACACCCGCTTTATTGTGTGAAGAGAGGCGTGCTTGTCGAATTACGATGCGCGGGAGGCTGAAGCGGTTGTTAAGAGCGTCGTTCGCTCTTTCTCCGAATTGAATCGGCTTGGACGACGTGCCGCGTTCATAACGGCGGAACGCTTGGCGCCAAGCTGAATGGCGGATGAACGGCGCAACGCCACGTTGCGTCGTTCATTCTTGCGGCGGTGGCTGGCCGAGTTGCTCGGCAACGCTGCGGCCCGCGTCGCGCATCGCGCGGAACTGATGCTGCGCATAAGGCTCGAGCCGATTTATGATACCTTCCAGCTCCACGGTGTTTTCGACGATGGCCTCATAGCTGCCCGTGCGGTTGAGCTTGAGGCGTTCGATACGCGAAAGGATTTCCTCGCGATGCTCGGCCGCGATTTTGGGCGAGCGCACCTGCGTTTCCATCTTCGCGATCTCTTCATGCGCGTCGAAGACGCCCTCGAGCGGTGTGTTGATGCGAAGCACGAGTGTGTGGACGCCGGCGCGCAATCTGGCATCACGAATGTCGTAGAGTTTCTCGCGATTGCGATCGTAGATGTCGAGCTCGCGTTTGGCAGAACGCAGCAAGCGCACCGTAATCGGACCGAATGGATCGCCGACTGCGTATGTTCGGTGGGTAAGGGTCAGAAGCACCCCAAGCGTCGCGAGCAGTTCGCCGAATAAAAGCGCCGCATCGCGCTCGCGCCGCTTGCGCTCGAAATACCATTCGATCTGCGTGGCCGCGAAGCCGCCGATGGTGGCGAGAATCGCACCCAGGAAAACCTGCCACACCGTGCTGAAATTGGAGATGAAGTCGAAATCTTCCGAATGGACCACGACAAGCCCCCGTTTGCCGGGCCTATCATGGCGCTTTGGCGCCCGCTTGGCGAGGCAGCCGCTTGCCAAGGCCGGGCGCTTGGTGCCCAATCCGGCCAACGCCATTTGCCGGAGACTGTGTGATGGACCAGAAGCTCGATCCCAAGGCGGCGGCCCGGGAACATGCCTATTCCATTCCGCTGGACCAGATTCAAGTCGCCGATCCCCATCTTTTTGCGACCGATACGATGTGGCCCTATTTCGAGCGGCTGCGGAAGGAAGACCCGGTGCATTACTGCGCCGAGCACGAGTTCGGTCCCTACTGGTCGGTGACGAAGTTCAACGACATCATGGCGGTGGATACCAACCATGGAGCGTTCTCCTCCCAGCCCAGCATCACGATCGCGGACCCGAAGGAAGACTTCAAGCTTCCGATGTTCATCGCAATGGATCCCCCCAAGCACGATGCCCAGCGCAAGACGGTGAGCCCCGTCGTGGCGGGGCCGAATCTCGCGGCGCTGGAGCCTGTGATCCGCGAACGCGCTGGAAACATCCTCGACAGTCTTCCCCTTAATGAGGATTTCGACTGGGTGGACAAGGTGTCCATTGAGCTCACCACCATGACCTTGGCCACGCTGTTCGATTTTCCGTGGGAGGACCGGCGCAAGCTGACCCGCTGGTCGGACGTGGCGACGTCGGGACCCAACACCGCCCTATTCAAGAGCAAGGAAACGGCGGAAGAAGAACGCCGCGCAGAACTTTACGAATGCGTCGATTACTTTATGCGCCTCTGGAACGAGCGGGTGAACGCGCCGCCGAAGGGCGATCTGATTTCGATGCTGGCGCACGGCGAATCCACGCGCAACATGGACCGCATGGAATATCTCGGCAACCTGATCCTGCTGATCGTGGGTGGCAACGACACCACGCGCAACACGATCTCCGGCAGCGTTCTGGCGCTCAACGAAAACCCTGACGAGTATCGCAAGCTGAAGGCGAACCACGAGCTTATTCCCAATATGGTGTCGGAGACGATCCGCTGGCAGACCCCGCTGGCTCACATGCGCCGCAATGCGCTGCGCGACGTGGAGCTGAACGGCAAGACCATCAAGAAGGGCGACAAGGTGGTGATGTGGTATGTCTCGGGCAACCGCGACGAGGAAGTGATCCCAAATCCCAATGCCTATCTGATCGAGCGGACGCGTGCCCGCCAGCATTTGTCGTTCGGATTCGGCATCCACCGCTGCGTCGGCAATCGGCTGGCGGAATTGCAGCTCAAGATTATCTGGGAAGAAATCCTGAAGCGCTTCTCCAACATCGAAGTGACCGGCGAGCCGCGCCGCGTGTTCTCCAGCTTCGTGAAGGGATACGAAACGCTACCGGTTCGGCTCCACGCGTAAGCTTTCGAGCAGTTCGCCGGCGAATATGGAGAGCGTGTCGTCGCGCGCACCCATGACGACGATGCGATCGCCGGGCTTGGCGAGGGCGTGCAGACGTTCGCCGCATTCGGCTCGCGTGGCGAAGGCTTCCGCCTTGCGCCCACCCGCGCGGACGCCGGCGACGATGTCTTCGCTGGACACGCTTTTGTCCGTCGTACCGCCGTAATAAACCGGCGCCGGCATCACCAGCACGTCCTCTGTGTGCAGATTGTTCGCGAAGCAGGCGATGAATTCGTTCTTCATCGCTTTCAGCGGGCCGTAGCCATGCGGCTGGAACATGATGAGCAGGCGGCCGGAAAAATCGTGCAAGGTCGCGAGCGTCGCCGCGATCTTGTCGGGATTGTGCGCAAAATCGTCGATCACCGTGATGCCGTTCGCCGTGCCGACCGTTTCCAGCCTGCGCTTGACGCCGTTGAAGCCTTCCAGCGCCTTCGCTGCCTCGGCGAGCGGAACGCCTGCTGCTTGCGCGGCGGCCAACGCCGCAAGCGCGTTCGAGACGTTGTGACGCCCAGGCACTTTCAGATGGACGCGCGCGCCGTCGACTTCAAAAGCAATTCCATCCGGCTTGGGCGCAATGGTCGTCGCAACAAGAACGGCGTGCGGGTCGCTCAGAGAATACGTGATCGCGCGCCGGGCGCCGGGCGCCAGCGCTTTGCTTTCGTCATTGTCCAGATTGAGCACCGCGACCTTTGCCTTCGCGGTGAAGTCGCGGAACAGCGCGCGCAGTTCGTCCATCGTCTTGTGGTCGAGCGAGATGTTGTTGACCACGGCAATCGTGGGTGTGTAGCGCGCGATGGAGCCATCGCTCTCGTCCACTTCGCTGACGAAGATGTCGCACTTGCCGACAAGCGCGCTGGCGAACGGCGCATCGGCGTGCGCAAAATTCTTCATCACCGCGCCGTTCATCACCGTGGGATCCCGGCCGGTGGCCGAGAGAATCCATCCGATCATGCCAGTGACCGTGGATTTGCCGGAGGTTCCCGCCACGCCGACGCTGACGCCGGCTGCGTTGAACAGTTGCGCCAACAATTCGGCGCGGACCATCAGCCGCGCGCCGATGCGCTTTGCCGCGGCGACATCGGGAATGGTGTCCTCGACGGCCGCGGAGCAGACGACCACCGCGTTCGGGTCTGTCACGCCGGAGCCGTCCTGGGCGAACAGCGCGACGCCTTCGCCGCGCAGGTAATCGAACTTCGCCGGCGTGCGGCCCTGATCGCGCGCGCGGTCGGAGCCGGAGACGCGCGCGCCTTTCGCTTTCAGGATCAGCGCCAGGGGAAGCATCCCGCTGCCGCCGATGCCGCAGAAGAAGTAAGGTTTGTCGAACTGCATCGCGCGAAGCTATAAGCGAGGCGGGGCGGTGACAAGCGAAGGGCATGCGCAAAGTGAAGATTGCAGTCGTCGCACCGGCGAACCGGATCGAGCCTGCTCTTGCCGAAAAGGCGAATGCCGTCGCGCATGCGCTTTATGGCGACAAGGTCACGCTCGCCGTTCATCCGCAATGCTATCTCGCCGACGGTCACTTTGCCGGCGATGATGACGCGCGCGCGGCGGCGTTCATCGAAGTCGCGAACGATCCGCAATATGGCGCGGTGTGGCTGGCGCGCGGCGGCTATGGCTCGAACCGGATCGCGGAGCGCGTGGTCGCGGCGCTGACCGGCGCGGCAAAGGAGAAAATCTATCTCGGCTACAGCGACGCGGGCTTTCTGTTCGGCGCGCTTTACAAGGCCGGCTGCAAAGTCGCGCATGGGCCGGTTCTGGCCGATGTCCGTCGCGACGGTGGTGAGGAAGCGGTCATCCGCGCTCTGAAATTCCTGGTCGAACGCGATGCTTCCACGCTCGAGCCTTCGTTGCGCGACGGCAAGCCGGCGGTGGCGTTCAACCTTACCGTGCTGAGCCACATGATCGGCACGCCGCTCATGCCCGATCTTTCGGGCCATGTGCTGATGCTCGAAGATGTTGACGAACACACCTATCGCAGCGACCGTGCGTTCTTTCAGATCGCGAACAACGCAAACATCCGCAAAGTCACGGGCATACGGCTGGGGCGCTTCTCCGCGATACCGCCCAATGAGTCGGAATTCGGCGAGACGGAAGAGGATGTGGCGAAGCACTGGTGCGCGCTAAGCGGCATCGCTTATCTCGGCAGCGCCGACATCGGCCACGATATCGCCAACAAGATCGTTCCATTCGGAAACTGGAAATGAGCAAAGATAAAGAACTGGGCATGGATCGCCCCATCGCGCGGCGCGACTTTCTCCAAGGTGCGGCGGTGAGTGCGGCGACGCTCGCGCTTGCCGCGAAAGCGCAAGCGCAAGCCACGCCCGGCACGCAAGACACCCCCGGTTATTATCCGCCCACCAGTCTTGGCATGCGGGGCAGCCATCCGGGATCGTTCGAGGCGGCGCACGAAGTGCGCGATGGCGATTTCTGGCATAGCGCGAAGGGTCTCGAAGACACCGGTGAAACCTTCGATCTCGTAATCGCCGGCGGTGGCATCAGCGGATTGTCCGCGGCGCATTTCTGGCGCAAGGCGCATCCCAAGGCGCGAATCCTCATCATCGAAAACCACGACGATTTCGGCGGCCACGCCAAGCGCAACGAATTCCATGTCGGCGGGCGCATGGAATTGCTAAACGGCGGCACGCTGGAGATTTCGAGCCCTACGCCCTATGCCGGCGCGGCGGCACAAATGCTGAAGACGCTTGGCATCGAGCCCGCGGAACTTGCCAAGCAATGCGACGATCCGGCGATCTATTCGTCGCAGCACCTCAAGCAGAGCGTGTTCTTCGATCGCGAGACATTCGGCACCGACAAGCTGGTGACGTTGTCAGC
>DASXFK010000005.1:0-5200 GCA_036489635.1 Rhizomicrobium sp.
GACAACATCGCTATGCGAAGTGTGCCTGCGATTGGTGCCCGCCAAGATCGTGTTCGAGGGCAACGATGTTTTCTATCTCAAGCGCTGCCACGAGCATGGCGCGCAGAAAACGAAAATCGCCAGCGACACCGCCTATTACAAGTCGCAGCGCGACTGGATCAAGCCGGGCGACCGCCCGCTGGTGCATCAGAGCCGCACGCATCTGGGCTGTCCCTATGATTGCGGGCTGTGCCCCGATCACGAGCAGCATTCCTGCCTCGCGCTGATCGAGATCAACGACGAATGCAATCTTACCTGTCCGGTGTGTTTCGCGGATTCCTCGCCGAAGAAAACGCGCAATCGCTCGCTGGCCGAGGTGGACGGCATGCTGGAAACGCTGATCGCCAGCGAGCGCGAGCCCGATCTGGTGCAGATCAGCGGCGGCGAGCCCAGCATCCATCCGCAGATTCTCGAAATCCTGAAGCTGGCGAAGTCCAAGCCCATCCGCCACGTCATGATGAACACCAATGGGCTTCGCATCGCGCGCGACAAGGCATTCGTGGCGGAATTGGCGAAGCTCATGCCGGGCTTCGAGGTTTATCTGCAATTCGACTCGATGAAAAAGAGTGCGCTGGAGAATCTGCGCGGCGCCGATCTGCGCCGCATCCGCGACCAGGCGCTGGCCAATCTGGAAGAAGCCGGAATTTCCACCACGCTCGTCTGCGTCATCAAGCGCGGACAGAACGACGACGAGATCGGCGCCATCGTGCGCCATGCGCTCAGCTACAAATGCGTGCGCGGCATCACCTTCCAGCCCGTGCAGGACGCCGGCCGCAACGAGAATTTCGACAAGAATCGCGACCGTTTCCTTCTCACCGACATCCGCCGCGAGATCGGGCTCAACTCCGGCGTCTTCGATCTGGACGACGTGATCCCGCTGCCCTGCAACCCGGACGAGATCGCCATCGCCTATGGCCTGCGCGACGGCCAGACCGTCACGCCGATCACCAAGCTGATCCCCAAGGACGAATTGCTGGACGCGGCGCCCAACACGATCTCTTTCGAGAAATATCCAGAGCTGCAGAAGCGCATCTTCGCGCTGATGTCGCTGTCGGCGACCGGCGAGGCGACGAAAACGACGCTGGGCGATCTGCTCTGCTGCCTGCCGAAAGTCGAGGTGCCATCCGATCTCGGCTACGACAAGGTGTTCCGCATCGTCATCGTGCAGTTCCTCGACAAATACAATTTCTGCGTCGGCGCGGTGAAGCGTTCCTGCATCCATTTCGTGACGGCGGACAGGAAGATCATTCCGTTCGACACCTACAATCTCTTCTATCGCGAAGGCATCGACCCCAAACTCCGCGAGCCCGCTCATGTCTGACGCGCCGCCAACGCCCCCGAAGCCGAAGTGGACGGGTGCCGCGATCGCATTCATGGCAATCGGGTTGCTGATCTTCATTCCGTCCGGCCTGTGCACAAGCGTTTTCGGCATCGGCGCGCTGCTTGATGGCGGTTCGAATGGACCGAACCTCAGCTTTTTGTTTGTGGCCCTTGTCGTCGGCGGCATTCCCATGCTGATCGGATTTATCTTCATCCGTCTCGCGCTGAAAGAACGCAAGCGCGGCTGAAGCTCTTGCGTGGCGCGAACGTGGCCGGGCACAATCGCGGCGAAGAGGAATTCGTCATGAACATCGATCTGTTGTCGCCGGAAAGCTTCGCGGCCGGCCATCCGTTCGCGCAATACAAATGGTTGCGCGAGAATGCGCCGGTGTTCTGGCATGAAGAGCCGAACGGGAAGGGCTTCTGGGCGGTGACGCGTTACAAGGATGTGTGGGAGGTGGACCGCAATTTCAGCGCGTTCTCCTCCGAGCCCACCATCATGATCACCGACCCTTTGGCTGAGCAGGCAAACGCGTTCGGGCCCTACAAGATGATGCTGATGATGGATCCGCCGCAACACACCGCCTATCGCAGGCTCATCCGCAACGAATTCACCGTGCCTGCCGCGGGCGAACGCACGCCCCGGCTGAACGCGCTGGCGAAGCAGATCGTGGATGCGGTGATCGCGCGCGGCGAGTGCGATTTCGTGGAAGCCATCGCGGGCGAAATGCCGTCTTACGTCATCGCAGAGCTGTTGGGCATTCCGCTGGATGACGGGCGCGAGCTGTATAAGCTTACCGAAGCGATCCACACCGCGCCGGAAGCGCAGGAAGCCGGCGCGGGCGCGATGGCGGTGTTCAAGATGTTCGACTATGGCCGCAAGGTGATCGCGGAAAAACGCGCCCGCCCCGCCAACGACCTCGCCACCAAGCTGCTGCATGCCGAAGTGGATGGAAAGAAACTGGAAGACATCGAATTCCTGCTGTTCTTCCTGTTGCTGATCGATGCCGGTGGCGACACGACGCGCAATCTTCTCTCATCGGGCCTGATCGCGCTGTTCGAGAGTCCCGATCAACTCGCCTGGCTGACAGCCGACCTTTCGGCGCGGCTCTCAGGCGCGCGGGAGGAGTTGCTGCGCTGGACAAGCCCCGTCATCTATATGCGCCGCACGGCGAAGCACGATGTCGTGCTGGCGGGCGAGCAGATCGAAGCGGGCGACAAGGTGGTGATGTATTTCGGCTCCGCAAATCGCGACCCCGAAAAATTCGACTGCCCCAACGTGCTCGATCTTTCGCGCCATCCCAACGAACACATCGCCTTCGGCACCGGCCCGCATGGCTGTCTCGGCCAGCATATCGCCCGCATCGAGATCGACGCGATCCTGACCGAAGTTCTCACCAGGCTCGAGGATCTGCAGATCGTGGGCGCCCCGCAATGGCTGCCCTCGAACTTCATCTCGGGGCCCAAGCATCTGCCGGTGCGCTTCAGGGCGCGGGCTTAAAGCGTGCGCGACAGCGAGAAGCTCACCAGCGGCGAGGTGTTCTCGATGCGGTCGGTGCGATCGACGCCTCCATCCGCGCGATCGTAGCTGTAATAAGTATCCGCCTCGCTGCGGTTGCCGCCTGCGAGACCGTCCACATTCAGCGCCAGCGCATAATCGCCCGGTTTGTACTGCACGAACGCACCGACGCCGCTGCCGGTGTGGAACTGGCTCACTTCCGCCGGCTGATAGATGTTCTGAT
Source organism: Rhizomicrobium sp. (assembly GCA_036489635.1). Classification (GTDB taxonomy): domain Bacteria; phylum Pseudomonadota; class Alphaproteobacteria; order Micropepsales; family Micropepsaceae; genus Rhizomicrobium. Next base: position 3,102 of record DASXFK010000005.1, read on the forward strand.
CCGTCGCCAGCGAACCCTTGACGCCCCATTGTAAGTGATGCGCGCCATCCTTGTGCACGATCTTGAGCATACCCTGGTGCGGCGTCTCGCCCGATACGGCGCGATATTCGCCCGTCAGCGGATCGTGGATGCGCGATTGCTGCCAGGCGCCTTGCGTTTCGACGCTGGTGTCGGCGAGGCCGAGGCCGTCGAGTGGCAGCGACAGATCCACATTGGCTTCCTGCCGCGCACCGCCGGCAACGCTGACCGGCGATACGGCGCCGGCATCGGTGAGCGTGAGCTCGGTCGTGCTCTGGATGCGCGCTTGCGTGACGCTGGCCGAAAGCTTGGCATCGCCGAGCTTCTGGTCGAAGCTGAGTTGGTTGCGCCATTCGCGATCCGGTGCGATCTGCGTCGCTGCGCCGGAACTCGCCGCGGCCGACAATGCCGCGAAATCGGCGGTGTTGATCGGCGACACGGCTTCTTCTACGGCAGCTTTCACATCCGCGCCGCTCCACAACGAGAGCGTCGCCGAGGCGCTGGGCACCTGATAGTGATACTCGTCGTCGAGCCGCGCCGCGCCGGCTGTGCTTGCGCCCATGCTCTCGGATTTTTCCTCTCCGTCGAGTTTCAGGAACGAGAAGGGTGACCATGCGGCTTTGGCAAAAACATCGTGGCTGTCCGCGATCACGGAGTTGGACTGGATATTGCCGGAAAGCGGCGCGCTGTTGTTCGCGGTCGTCGTGTGCGTATCGCCCGCGCCGAGCGTGAGGCTGAGATCGTCTAAAGGATGCGCCGTGGCCGTGCCGGTCTCGGCATCGGTTTCGCTCATCGCGCTGGCGGCGCTAAGTCCCGTGGGCACCAACGCGCCTTGCTGGCGGATGTCCTGCGCCTCATCCGTGGCGGTCACATCGAAGCTGATGCCGGCGGGGCCCTCAAGCTTCGAATCCACGCCGACCTTGCGGTGACGCAAGCCAGCCTGGGCGGGGTCGTTGCCCGCCAAGCTGCCGCTGATCACCGTCGTGCCCGTGGGCAGATGCAGATTGATGGTGGCGCCCCGCTCCATGCCCATTCCATCGGGCTGGGAGGTGCCGCTGGCCGTCACGTCGAGCGCGAGGTTGCCTTGCGCCGTCGATACGACAGGTGTTTGCGGCACGTCATCGGCCAGCGCTGCCGCAGGTACGGCAGCCAGCGCGATCGACATCCACGGCCAAGTTTTCAGCATCCCGCGAGAATCCGGCAAAACGGGGAGACGAAACAAACATAGTGAAGCCCGCGAGGCTAGTTACCGGGCTGTAATGTTTCTCAGCCGAACACGTGGCTCGCGGATAGCCCGTCGAAAATGAACTGCATCGCCAGTGCCGCGAGCAGAATGCCGGACACACGCGCGATGACGTTGGCGCCCGTCACGCCGAGCAGGCGCATCAAGCGGTCCGACAGCAGCATCGACAGGAAGGTGATGAGGATCACCGCGCCAAGCGCCCCCAGCACCAGCAGCGCCTCAGCCGAGGTATGCGCCTTGCCCATCAGCAATACGATGGCCGTCATGCTGCCCGGTCCGGCGGTGAGCGGAATGGCGAGCGGGAAGATCGCGATATCGGTGTTGAGCTTGGCTTCGTGTTCCTCGGAGCTGGTGATCGACGAGAGCGCCGAATGCTGCGCCAGCAGAAGGTCGGCGGCCACCATCAGAAGCAACACGCCGCCGGCGGTGCGGAACGCCGGCACGCCGACATCGATAAGTCGCAGCAGTTGCATTCCACCCAGCGCAAAAGCCAGCAGCACCCCCAGCGCCACCGATGCCGACAAGATCGCCAGCTTGCGCTTGTGCGCGGCGCTCATCCCCGGCGTCAGCGCCAGGAACATGGCGGCGACCTCCACCGGACCGATGGCCACGAACAAAGTTGCGAACGCGGAGGGAAAGATATGGAACATGGATTTATCCGAATCCCTCTTCCCCATCGGCCCATCGGGGGAGAGGGCCTAATACACCTCGAACAGCCCTGCCGCGCCCATGCCGCCGCCGATGCACATGGAGACGACCACTTTCTTGGCCCCGCGGCGTTTGCCTTCCATGAGTACATGGCCGGTAAGGCGAGCGCCCGTCATGCCGAAAGGATGGC
>DASXFK010000028.1:0-3603 GCA_036489635.1 Rhizomicrobium sp.
CGGCGGCGGTAATCTTCGCCTGATCCTCCGCGCCGATACCCGTCGTGCCGATGACATGAACGATGCGCGCCTGCGCTGACAGCGCCGCCAGCTCCACCGAACTTTTCGGCACGGTGAAATCGATCAAAGCCTGTGCATGGGTAATCACCGGAAGTGGATCGTCGCTCAACATCACGCCGGGGGGTTTCAGCCCCGCCAGCACATTGGCGTCGCTGCCCAGATCGGGATGGCCTTTGTGTTCCAGCGCACCGTGCAGCACGAAGTCCTTGGACTCCGCGACCGCGCGCAGCAAGGTCTGGCCCATGCGCCCGGCCGCACCCGCGATGACGATTTTGATTCCGCTCATGCGCCCACTATCGCCGATTGCCGTTCAATGCGCGAGATGGTCGATGGCATAGCCTGCCAGCGCCTGACCGAACCACGGAACGGTCACGATCAAGGTCGAGGCAGCAACCCGGAACAAGGTCGTCTGGTCGAACGGCCATTCCGGCGCGGCGGCGATGCGCGCTTCATAGGCCAGCAGCCCTTGTGCCCGCACGGCAGCCGCCGGATCGGTTTTGAGGCTGGCCCGCGCCGTGTCGATCTCGCCGCGCAGATGCTCCAGCTCTTCCGCCTTGGCTTCCACGATCTTGCGATGCACGCGCAGGATCGCGCGCAGAAACAGCGCGATACCCATCGCCGCGCAAGCCAGCATGATGGCGACCGAAGGCAGATTGATGTCGCCATCGACGAAGAACAGGCATGCGACGGCGCTGACCACAAACCACACCAGCGCGGCCCGCGCTGCGGAGCGTCCGATGACGGAGAGTTTGTCCACGCGCAGCAAATCTATCTTGAGTTCGGCGTTCAACGTGTCTTCGAGCGATGCGCTGGACTTGCGGGTCAACTCCACGCCGCGCGCGAACAGGATTGCGGACAGCGTGATGGCGCAGGTGAACCATACGATGATGCCGGGTGCGTGCGCGCGGGCATCGGTCTGATCTTTCAACACCAGGAAACTTCCCACCAGCCCGATGGCAATACCCGCGAGTGCGGCGCGGCCCAACTTCGCGTCATTCGGGGTGTAAGAGCCAAGCCGTGCCGCCGTCGCGTCGCCGCCGCTGAAGATCGCCGCCAAGGCTTGCTGGTCGCCGGCATCTTTCAATCTTGTGTAGCGCTGCATGCCGAGCGCGGAAACGATGAGAAGCGACAGAACAGAAGCGGGCCACGCGCCGTTTTGGAAAAGAATCGTATGGCCGGTCCTTACCAGCGAAGGCACGCCTGCCAAAATCGCGCAGAGCAGATAAAGACCATAAAGGACAACAAACAGCAGCGCGGATGTGGCCAGTGTCCCGACAGGGGACCAGCCGAAAATCCGCTGCTCAAAATAGGGTGTGCCCGTGGGCAAAACGGCGGATGCGAGGACGGCGTCGCTCATGGGCCGAGCATGACGCGGCGCGCGTTCCGCGTCGAGGGATCGGTGCGGGCCTAAGCCTTGGTATCAACCCGCGGTGTGCCTTCCGGGGCGCCGGACTCCTTGCGCGCCACGGTCACCATGGCGGGGCGCAAGAGCCTGTCGCCGATAACGTAACCGGTCTGCATCACATCCACGATGGTGCCGCCCGGCTTGCCGTTGCCCGGCACTTCGGCAATGGCCTGATGCAGGTTCGGATCGAACTTTGCGCCATCGGTTTCGATGGGCTTCACGCCGTGGCGTTCCAGCGATTGCAGAAGCTGACGCTCGGTCGCCTCGATGCCCTCGATGACGCTTTTCACTTTCGGATCGGCGACGGCGAGGATTTCCGGCTCCAGCGAGGCCAGCGCACGTTCGAAATTGTCGGCCACGGCCAGCACGTCGCGCGCGAATTTCGTCACCGCATACTGGCTGGCATCCTGCTTTTCGCGGGCGGCGATGCGGCGGGTGTTCTCGGCATCGGCCATGGCACGCAGAGCCTTGTCTTTCAGCTCCGCATTTTCGGAGCGCAAGGCATCGAGCACGGCGAGTTCCGCGGCATGCGGGTTTTCGCCATCGGGTTGATCTTCGTTGTTGTCGTTCATGATCTTGTTCCAGGGCTTAAAGAGAGTAACGCGTCAGGCCAGAAAACGGCCAACGACTTTGGCGGTATAGTCCACCATCGGGATGATGCGGGCATAATTAAGACGGGTCGGGCCCAGCACCCCGATCACGCCCACGATCTTGCCCTGCGAATTGGTATAGGGCGCGGCCACGATGGACGAGCCGGACAGGCTGAACAGCCGGTTCTCCGAGCCGATGAAGATGCGCACGCCATCGGCGTCCTTGGCCAGTTCCATCAGGCGGATGAGATCGGACTTGCGGTCGATATCATCGAACAGCGTGCGCACACGTTCGATGTCGGCTTGCGCTTCCACGCTGTCCAGCAGATGCGACGCCCCGCGCACGATCAGCACTTTCTCATCCGACAGGCGCGCACCGCCGGCGGGCGCGATGGTGGCCAAACCTTCGGCCACCACTTTCGCCGTTAGCGCATCCAACTCGGCGCGTTCGTTTTCCAATTCGATAAGAATTTCGGCGCGGGCATCATCCAGCGTGCGGCCACGAAGGCGTGCGTTCAGATAGTTCGACGCTTCGGCCAGTGCCGATGCCGGCAGGCCCGGCGGGGTATCCAGCACGCGGTTTTCGACCGAACCGTCTTCGCTGACGATCACCACCAGCGCCTTGCCGGGGCCGATGTTGACGAATTCGATATGCTTCAGCGCGCTATCCAGTTTCGGCGCAACGACAAGCCCTGCGCAACGCGACAGGCCCGACAGCATCAACGTCGCCTGCGTCACCACATCTTCGATGCCGCGGTTCTGTCCGGTGATGCGCTGCTCGATGGAGGCGCGCTCGTTCGGCGCCAGCTCACCGATTTCCAGCAAGCCATCGACGAACAGACGCAAACCCTTCTCGGTCGGCACGCGCCCCGCAGAGGTGTGCGGCGCATAAAGCAGACCCATCGTCTCCAGATCGGCCATGACGTTGCGGATCGAGGCGGGCGACAGCGATACGGGCAGGCGCTGGGAAAGGGTGCGCGAGCCCACCGGCTCGCCATTGTTCAGGAAGGCATCGACCAGATGGCGGAAGACCTCGCGCGGCCGCTCGCCCAGCTCACCGGCCAGCATCTTCATGCTCGCATTGTCGAGAGGGGACGCGCCCATGTTAAGCCTTTGCCTGACCTTTCTTTTTCCCATTACCCGGACGGCGGTTGCGGGGCCGGGGCCAAGGGGGCTAGGTAGCGCCCGACACAGCGAACTTCAAGGTAGCAGAACATGCGCCCCAGCAAACGCGCGCCGGATCAATTACGTGCCGTTAGCCTCGAACCCGGCTTTTCCCGCCATGCCGAGGGGTCTTGCCTGGTCAAATTTGGCGATACCCATGTCCTGGTCACCGCCAGCCTGGAAGAAAAAGCCCCGCCGTTCCTCAAAGGCACCGGCAAGGGGTGGGTCACAGCGGAATACGGGATGCTGCCGCGTTCCACCCATGAGCGCATGCGGCGGGAAGCGGCACAGGGCAAACAGTCTGGCCGCACGCAGGAAATTCAGCGGCTGGTGGGCCGCTCGCTGCGCGCCATTGTGGACACGGCGGCGCTGGGCGAACGCCAG
>DASXFK010000151.1:0-30838 GCA_036489635.1 Rhizomicrobium sp.
CAACAGCGCGCTGAGCAACGCCTCGGCGGCATCGCGATCCGATGCTTTGGTGGACTCGACCAGCGTGATGGCACGGGCCAGCGCGCGCCGATCGCCGGATGCGACCTCACGCGCCAGATCGGGCTTTACCTTCCGCTCGGTCATAATTGGACCATGTTGATCGGGCTCATTAATCTGGTGCTGCGGCGCGTGACGCCCGCATATAACCAGAGTCGAGATCATCATGCGGCAAGTTTGTTTGCGTCCCCTTGTCCTGGCGGCTGCGCTGGTCGCGACACCCGCTTTCGCCGCCGCGCCCGGCACCCTCGACGTCGGCTATACCATCGCGTTCTGGTCGATCCCGTTCGGCCATACCGAGTATCAGGCGAAATTCGCCGACGGCGGCTACGACGCCAAAAGCCATTTCGAAACCAGCGGCGTCGTGAGCCTGTTCTGGAACTCGAAAATCGACGCCAGCGCGAACGGCAAGATCGGCGCGCATTCGATCACGCCGGCGCTCTACGACTCCTATTCGACCGATCACCGCAGCAAGCTTCAGCGCGTGAAGGTGACGTTCGACAACAACGACCCCACGACCTTCGCCGAACCCGCCTATAACACCACCAAATATCCCGTGACTGACGCGCAAAAAAAGGGCTCGGTCGATCCGATGACGGCCATCACGACAATACTCACCGGCGTGAAGGCGGATGCGAAGAACCCGTGCGGCACGGGCGTGCAAGTGTTCGACGGCCGCCGCCGCTACGACGTGCTGTTCAGCTATGTGAAGGACGAGCCGCTAAAGCTCGACAACGGCCTCTACAATGGCACCGCGCATGAATGCCAGGTGCATTACAACGAGATCGCCGGCTACAAGCAAAAGATCATCGCGGAGGGCAAAAAGCTGCCGCCGATGTATGCCGATTTCATCGACGTGCCGGGCGCCGGCGCACCTGCGGGGCATTATGTGATTGCAGCGAAACTATGGGCCGCCACCGGCTGGGGCACGGTGACGGCGCAATTGTCCGAGCTCAAGGTCAACGGCGCGCCGGCGAAAAGCTGATCGTCTCGACGCGACAGGTTCGCCTCGCCACAATGCGCGCGGGGGATTCGCATGGGCCACTTCCTGCACGACATGACGTGGGTGCTGCCGCTGCGCAGCCCACATGCCACACAACTCGCCGATGCGTTGAGCTTCCTCGGCTACACGCCGTTCTTCCTGATATTCCTGCCGCTGATCTACTGGTTTGTGGACCGCACCTTGTTTATGCGGCTGGCGATCGTGGTCGTCATCACCGCGATCCTGAACGGATGGCTCAAGGATTACTGGCAGGATCCGCGCCCGCCGCAATGGCTGCAGATCGATCCGCAGAAAGTCGCCGGCTCCTACGGCCGCCCCAGCGGACACGCGCAAGTGGCGACCGCGATGTGGTTCTGGCTCGCTTACGAAAGACGCAAGCGTTGGGCATGGATCGGCGCGGCGCTGCTGATATTCGCGGTGTCGTTCAGCCGGCTCTATCTCGCTGTGCATGACATCGACGATGTGCTGACGGGCTTCGCGCTCGGCGTGATCGGGTAGTTCCTGCTCGCCTTCCTGCTCGGCCCGCGCTTCGAATGGTGGCGCGCGTTGCCAAACTGGGTCTACTTCGCGGCGTTCGCCATATTGTTCGCAGCTCTGTGGTGGACGTGGCCGCTGCCGAAATATCCGGCGGGGACGGAGAACACGCTGATGTTCTTCATCGGCGCCTACGCAGGCACCATCCTCGATCACCGCGCGATGCCGGACCAACCCAAGCGCCCGGCGTGGTGGGTGTGCATATTGCTAGGCGTTCCAGGCGTCGTGGGATTGTTCGCGCTGCAAACCGGCGCGACGCTTGTCGTAAAGATCGCGCATCTGCCGCCGAACGTGGGCAGCGCATGCGTCGCGATCATTCTGGGGCTCTACATGACGGCCGTCGCGCCGTTCATGTTCCGGCTTCTCGGCGTCGGCCGCGAGCCGCGCGTGCCTGTCGAGCAGGGATTGGTCACCGAAGAACCGGCGCGCTGATTATTCCGCCGCCTGGTCCACGCGGCGGGCGCGGATGAGGTTGAGCACCTTGCGCGCGGCGTCGGGGATGTTCGTGCCGGGGCCGAAGATGGCGGCGACGCCGGCGTGTTCGAGGAACTCGTAGTCCTGCGCGGGAATCACGCCACCGACGACAACGAGAATGTCATCGGCCTTCTGCTTCTTCAGCGCCTCTATCAGCATCGGCACCAGTGTCTTGTGCCCCGCCGCCTGACTGGAGATGCCGACGACATGCACGTCGGCCTCAATCGCGTCCTTCGCGACTTCTTCGGGCGTTTGGAACAGCGGACCGATATCCACATCGAAACCCAGATCGGCGAACGCGGTCGCGATCACCTTCGCGCCGCGGTCGTGACCGTCCTGCCCCATCTTGGCGACGAGCATGCGGGGACGCCTGCCTTCGTCGCGCGCGAATTTCTCGACGTCATCGCGGATCGCGGCGAATTCGTTGTCGCCCTCATATGCGCCGCCATAGACGCCTGAGATGGAGCGGATTTGCGCGCGGTGGCGGCCGAAGACTTTTTCCATGGCGTCCGAAATCTCTCCCACGGTGGCGCGCGCCCGCGCGGCTTCGACGGCGAGCGCCAGCAGATTGCCGTTGCCCTTCGCGCCTTCGATCAGTGCATCGAGCGCGGCTTTCAGCTTCGCGGGGTCGCGGCTCGCCTTGATCTGCTTCAGCCGCGCGATCTGGCTGTCGCGCACCGTCGTGTTGTCGATTTCGCGCACGTCCAGTTTGTCGACGTGTTCCGGCTCGAACTTGTTGACGCCGACGATCACGTCCTCGCCCTTGTCCACGCGGGCCTGACGCCGCGCGGCGGCTTCCTCGATCTTGAGCTTGGGGATGCCGGCCTCGACCGCCTTGGTCATGCCGCCCATCGCCTCGACCTCGTCGATAATCGCGCGGGCATGCGTGGCGAGCGAATGCGTCAACGCCTCGACATAGTAGGAACCGCCCAACGGATCGATCACGCGCGTCACCTGGCTCTCGTTCTGCAAGATGAGCTGGGTGTTGCGCGCGATGCGGGCGGAGAATTCGGTCGGCAATGCGATGGCTTCGTCGAAGGAGTTGGTGTGCAGCGACTGCGTGCCGCCCAGCACGCTCGCCAGCGCCTCGATCGTGGTGCGCACGATGTTGTTGTACGGATCCTGCTCGGTGAGCGACACGCCCGATGTCTGGCAATGCGTGCGCAGCATCAGGCTTTCGGGATTCTTCGCACCGAACTTCGCCATGATGCCGGACCACAGGAAGCGCGCGGCGCGCAGCTTGGCCGCTTCCATGAAGAAGTTCATGCCGATGCCGAAGAAGAACGACAGGCGCGGCGCGAACGCATCCACGTCCAGCCCCTTCGCCAGCGCGGCGCGGACATATTCGACGCCATCGGCGAGCGTGTAGGCGAGTTCCTGCACGGCGGTCGCGCCCGCTTCGTGCATGTGATAGCCGCTGATCGAAATCGAATTGAACTTCGGCATGTTCTTCACCGTGTATTCGATGATGTCGGCGACAATGCGCATGCTGGGCGCTGGCGGATAGATGTAGGTGTTGCGCACCATGAATTCTTTGAGGATGTCGTTCTGAATGGTGCCGGAGAGCTTCTCGCTGGCAACGCCCTGCTCTTCCGCGGCGACGATGAAATTCGCCATCGTCGGGATCACCGCGCCATTCATCGTCATCGACACGCTCATCTTGTCGAGCGGGATGCCGCTGAACAGGATCTTCATGTCCTCAACGCTGTCGATGGCGACGCCCGCCTTGCCGACATCGCCCGCCACGCGCGGATGATCGCTGTCGTAACCGCGATGCGTGGCCAGATCGAACGCGACGGACAGACCCATCTGCCCCGCGGCCAAATTCTTGCGATAGAACGCGTTGGATTCTTCCGCCGTCGAGAACCCTGCGTACTGGCGGATGGTCCACGGCCGCCCCGCATACATCGTCGCGCGCACGCCGCGCGTATAGGGCACGATGCCCGGCAGTGTATTCACCTCAGACGTTTCGAGATCGGCCGCCGTATAGAGCGGCTTCACCTCGAAGCCCTCCGGCGTTTGCCAGATGAGGCTGTCGAGCGGTCGGGCCTTGAGTTCCTTCGCGGCGAGTGTCGCCCAGGCTTCGGGATTCTTCGGAGCGGTCATGGGATCATCCACGTAGCATCTTCGCCAGCAATTTGTGAGGCTTGGCGGCGAAGGGATTAACCACCGTCACGCCGCGCCAGGCAAAACCATCCTGAAAATCCTCCGACAGCAAGACGTCGCAACGCCCTTCCGCAGCGGCCGCCAGCACGACCGCGTCCCAAATCTTCATGTGATGTTCTGTCGCCAGATCAACCGCCGTTGCCATCAATTCGTTTGAGGTGTGGACGGTCCCGAAGGCCGCACGCCAGAAATTCGCGGCGTGGCTGGCGACCTCGCGTTTTCGGCCGCGCTTCACCAGAACATTGTAAAGTTCGCCCACGACCTGCGTGGGAATGACAGTTTCGTCCACGGCGAGTCGTTCTATGAAGCGGTTCGCGACGACTTGCTTTTCAGCATCGTCCACGCCCTGCGCGTAAACGAGCACGTTGGTGTCCACCGCGACTCTCATAAATCGTCGTCGTAGGCTTCATCCCGCGACCACGGGCCGGAATTCATCGGCTTCTGACTGCGCAAATGCTCCAACAACCGCTGCTTCGCACGCTCTTTTTCCGCTTTGCCATTGTCGGCGGGCGGCATGATGCGCGCAACCACTTCGCCGTGATTGGTCACGGTGATTTCGTTGCCGTTCCGGACATCCTTGAGAAGCCTGGAAAAGGAGCGGTTGGCTTCGGCAGCGGTGACGATCTTGTTCATGCGCGTAAAGTAGTGAAATTACCTACTTTTGTCCATTTGCGAGCTGTCGCTCAATCATCATATTGTTCCGCCTACGGAAGGTTGTCGTTTGCTGGCAGATGGGGCGCTAGAGATTCCACGATCCACTGCATCTCGTAGCGACACATCCTTGACAAACTAGCCATTGTATGAGAACAAAGAGCGATTCGCGCAGGGTTATCGATTCGTAGCTGATTCGTGCCCTTCCTGTTCACGCTCGTTAACCTGCCATCCACAGAGTCCACGAGCGTGCCCAAAAAGGCGCATGGCTATTGCGCCGAGGGCAATCTGAAATCCCCAAGCCACCGAAAGCGAGACTTGCGACAGCCGCATTGAGCCTTATCTTCGGACCATGATCCCCAGACAGATGCGTTCGAGGGCGATCGACACGGGGGCGCGTGTCGGTGCGATCCTCGGCCCCACCAACACCGGCAAGACGCATTACGCCATCGAGCGGATGCTGGCGCATCGCTCCGGCATGATTGGACTGCCGCTGCGCCTGCTGGCGCGCGAGGTCTATGACCGCATCGTGCGCATCAAGGGCGCGCCGGTTTGCGCGCTCATCACCGGCGAAGAGAAAATCGTGCCGCCGGACGCGCGCTATTTCGTGTGCACGGTGGAAGCGATGCCGCTGGATCTGCGCGTGTCGTTCCTCGCGGTGGACGAGATCCAGCTCAGCGCCGATCCCGAGCGCGGCCACATCTTCACGGATCGCCTGCTCAACGCGCGCGGCGAAGACGAGACACTTTTCATGGGCGCGGATACGATGCGTGGCGCCATCCAGCGCTTCGTGCCCGGCGCGCATTTCATCACGCGTCCGCGCTTCTCCGATCTCGCTTATACCGGTCACAAAAAGCTCACGCGCCTGCCCCGCCGCTCCGCCATTGTCGCGTTCTCGACGGAAGATGTTTACGGCATCGCCGATCTGGTGCGCCGCCAGCGTGGTGGCGCAGCTGTCGTGCTGGGCGCGCTATCGCCACGCACACGCAACGCACAGGTCGCGCTCTATCAAAACGGCGATGTCGATTTTTTGGTGGCGACGGATGCGATCGGCATGGGCATCAACATGGATGTCGATCATGTCGCCTTCTCCGCGCTGGAGAAATTCGACGGCGTCGGCGTGCGACCGCTGAAGCCAGAAGAGATCGGCCAGATCGCAGGGCGCGCCGGGCGTCACATGAACGATGGCACCTTCGGCGTCACCGGCGAAGCCGACACATTGGACGAGGAAGTCGTCAACCGCGTCGAAGGCCATCGCTATGAGCCGGTGCGCGTGCTGCAATATCGCAACTCGGTGCTCGCGTTCCATTCGCTCGACGCGCTGATCGCGAGTCTCGAAGAGCCGGCGCCGACGCGGGGCCTGGTGAAGGCGCGCGCCGCGATGGACCTGGCGTCATTGCGCGCCATCGCGGCTCACGAGGAATTCGCCGATATGGCGCGCAGCACCGCCGCAGTGCGCCGTCTCTGGGATGCTTGTCAGATCCCGGACTTCCGCAAGCTCAATGTCGATGAGCATGTGAAGCTGGTGGCGCAGATCTATCGTTATCTGATGAGCGACGAAGGGGTGTTGCCGGAAGATTGGCTGGCGCGGCAGATCGCGCGGCTCGATCAGATCGAAGGCGATGTCGCCACGCTCTCTGGCCGTCTCGCGCAAATCCGCACCTGGACGTATGCCGCACACCGCCCCGGCTGGGTGAAGGACGCCGGACATTGGCAGGAAGCGACACGGGCGGTGGAAGATCGCTTGTCGGATGCGCTGCACGAAATGCTCACGCAGCGCTTCATCGACCGGCGCACATCGGTGCTGATGCGCTCGCTGCGTGAAGACGATGCGTTCGCGTTCAAGCTGGACGATTCCGGCACCGTTTCGATCAGCGGCGAAGCCGTCGGCAAGCTGGAAGGCTTCCGCTTCACGCCGGATGCGCGCGCGGAAGGGATTCACGGCCGCACCTTGCGCGCCGCCGCCATGAAGGCGCTCGAAGGCGAGTTCCATGCGCGCACGCGTCGCGTGACCGAAGCGCTCGATGCGGCGATCACACTCAGCGAACATGGGCGCTTGTGGTGGGATGGCGCCATCGTCGGCAATCTCGAAGCGGGCAACAGCGCACTGGCGCCGCGCATTGTCGTTCATACCGACGAACAAGTGCGCGGCGATCTGCGCGCGCAAATCCTGATGCGTCTGGACGATTGGCTGACCACGCGCATCGCAACCCGTCTGGCGCCGCTCATCCAGTTGCGCGATGCGGCGGATGCGAAACCCGGGACGCCGGACGCTTTGCCCGCCGAGGCGCGCGGGCTGGCCTATCAGCTTTGCGAGGGTCTGGGTTCGCTCGACCGCCGGCGTGCGACGCTCCCGCCCGACGAGCGCGCGGCAATTCGATCGTTGCGCCAATATGGCGTGCGGTTTGCGCGCCGCTCGATCTATCTGCCCAAACTCATCCGACCCGATGCGGCGGCGCTGCTGGCGTTGCTATGGGGGGTGAAGACGCGGCTGCAACAGATCCCGCCGGCGCCGAATGCCGGCATCACCTCGTTCGAATATGATGACAGCCAGCCGCACGGCTTTCTCGCCGCGGCCGGTTATCGCGTCTTGGCCAAGCGCGCCATCCGCATCGATATGCTGGACCGGCTGGAACAGGAGCTGGAGGCGGCAACCGCCAGCGGCGCAACCGCCGACGCAATGATCCCCAAGCTCGTGTCGCTCCTCGGTTCAGACAACGCGACGCTCGATCACGTTCTGGAGTCGCTTGGCTGGCGGCGCGTTGAGGTTGCGGGTGCTGAGACGCCGACGAAAGTCTGGCGTCACGGTTCACCGCAGAAGCGTCTGCATCGCAAACATTCAAAGGGGCCACGCAAGCCGAAGCCCGAAGCGCAAAAGGATTCGCCCTTCGCCGGCCTCGCCGTCCTGATGAAATGAGCGAGCGCATCCGCATCGATAAATGGCTGTGGCACGCGCGCTTTCACAAGACGCGCAGCCTGGCGCAAAGCGCGGCGGCCGCCGGCGTCATCCGCCTCAACGAGCGGCGCATCGAGAAGGCCAGCGTCGAGGTGAAACCCGGCGACACGCTCACCTTGCCGCGCGGACGCGACGTCATTGTTGTGCGTGTCGTCGCCTGTGGAATCCGTCGCGGCCCCGCGAAGGACGCGCAGGCGCTCTACGAAGTCCTCACAGAGAGTGCGCTTGATCCCGCGAGCGCGCGGCCTTAAGGGACAAATCCGTTCGCAATCGCAAGAGTACTCCGATGACCTATGTCGTCACCGACGCCTGCATCAAGTGCAAGTACATGGACTGCGTCGAGGTCTGCCCCGTGGACTGTTTTTACGAGGGCGAGAACATGCTGGTCATCGATCCGGACGTCTGCATCGATTGCGGCGTCTGCGAGCCGGAGTGCCCGCCGGAGGCCATCAAGGCCGACACCGAGTCCGGCCTTGAGAAGTGGCTGACGGTGAATGCCGACTACGCCAAGAAGTGGCCCAACATCATCCACAAGGGCGAAGCCCCTGCCGATGCCAAGGAATGGGATGGCGTGGAGAACAAGTTCGAGAAGTATTTCAGCGATAAACCCGGCACCGGCTCGTAGAATTAACCCTCTGCTAACCATAATAAGGCCCGCTTATGTCAATAAAGGCCTTGGAAACGCATGAGAATTTCCTGTCAACATTGAAATAAACTCCGATATTTCAATCACTTGATAGAATCAGCCTTCCATTTTGCGAAATTTTGTGATACACCCTTGCCCACACGGCACAGGCAGGCATCGAGCCCATCCGAAGTTAACTTCTGCCCCCGCGTCGTCCGCTTAGAGCCAGGGTAAGCCCCCGAATACACTGGCTTTTTGACCGGACAGGTGGTGGTGCCGACGTTCGTGGCTGGGGGTTTGGTTGCAACGCTGCGCAACGGCGTCCCGTCGTTGCGCGAGAATGGAAGAAACATGACCCTGGCACCGAAGACCATTATTCCCCCTCCCAAGAAGAAGGCGCCCGCGAACTCGAACCGCAAGCTCGACTTCAAGGCCAATGACCATGTCGTCTATCCGACTCATGGCGTCGGCCGCATCACCAAGGTGGAAGAGCAGGAAGTCGCCGGCCTCAAGCTTGAGCTGTTCGTCATCACCTTCGACAAGGACAAGATGACCTTGCGCGTTCCCACCGCGAAGGCGAAAGCCGTCGGCATGCGCAAGCTGTCGTCGCCGGACGTCGTGACCAACGCGCTGAACACGCTCAAGGGCCGTGCCCGCATCAAGCGCACCATGTGGTCGCGCCGTGCGCAGGAATACGAAGCGAAGATCAATTCGGGCGACCTCGTCTCGATCGCGGAGGTCGTGCGCGACCTGCACCGCGCCTCGGGCCAGCCGGAGCAGTCTTATTCCGAGCGCCAGCTTTACGAAGCCGCTCTCGCTCGCATGGCGCGCGAAGTGGCCGCGGTCGAAAAGACCGACGAGCCCACCGCCGTGAAGCGCGTCGAGACAATGCTGCTCAAGAAGGCGGCGTAAGCGTTGCACTTCGATCAAGCGCGAAGGGCCCGGTGGAAACATCGGGCCCTTTGTTTTTATTTGGCTGGCCGCAGCGGAAGATCCGGAATGATCTCGATGGATTGCGGATTTGTGAGCGCCATCTCTGGCCCGTCGCGCTGCTCCACCCAGCCGCGCACCCGCACGTTCTTTCCCGCGAATCCGCGCGGATCGACGCTGGCCTGCTCGAAGTTCGCCATGTCGTCGGGAGAAATCTCCACGGTGAAATCGCTGTGCCAGTCGGGGCCGAAATCGAGATAGGCGTGGCCGCCGCGCAAGGTGGCGCTGACGACCTTGCCCTCGACAACCTGAAAAGTCCCGACATCGCGCGCCACGGTCTGCGGGTTGCGCACGACATAGGCGGGATAAGACCACAAGCCCAGCTTCGCGGTCCGCGCCTGCGCTTCGGCTGCCAGCAACTGCGCCGCGCATTCGGTGCGGTCCGGCGCGATCGAGACGCGGGCCAGACCGCGCGTCAGAAGCGCTACCTGCAGCCACGGATCCTTGGGGTTGCCGGGCAGAAAGACCTGCGCGCGGATTCGGCCGTAACGATCTTCTTTTGGTGGATTGGCTCCGATCGCGACGAGTTTGTCGTGAACCAGATTGCTGATCACACCGAAAACCTTGCCCACCAAAGCGTCCGGTGCATGGTCCGCAGCTCCGGCCGGAAGCAGGATTCCTTCCAGATGCACGGCGCGACCATCTCCCAAAATCACCGTGGCGTTCTTCTCGACTCGCACGGCCTGAACGCCGGCACCTTCGATATGTCCCGCGCATGGGGGAATCGCGCTATCGGCGCGGGCGACGCCGCACGGAGCAGCCAACGCCAGAAGTACGGCGCAGATTCGCAATCTCGATGGCAGCAGCGGCCGTGCGCAGGCGCGTCCCAAACCCACTAACGAAGCGCCTTGAGGCTCACGCCTTTGGGCGGCGGCACGGAATCCGGCACGAAGAAATCGGGCATCAGGTCTTTCGTGGGATCGACGCGGTATTTGTCGAAATCGGTGATGCCCTCGGCCGCGAGGAACGTGTCGTCGATCAGGAAATTGCCGGTGAATTCGCGCGCGGGCTTGTTGAAAACCATGTGCGCGGCATCCGCCAAAATATCCACGGTCCGGCAGTGCTGCATACCCTCGTCTCCCGCCAGCGCGTTGCGGATCGCGGCGGTGGCGATGCCCGTGCGCGGCCAAAGCGCGTTGAACGCGATGCCCTGATCCTTGAACTCCGCCGCCATGCCCAGCACGCACATGCTCATGCCGAACTTCGCCATGGTGTAGGCGGTGTGGCCGGCGAACCATTTGGCGCTCATGTCCAGCGGCGGCGACAGGTTCAGCACGTGCGGGTTGGCCGCGTTCTTCAAATGCGGAATGCAGGTGCGGCTGACAAGATAAGTGCCGCGCGCGTTGATGCCGTTCATCAGATCGTAGCGCTTCATGTCGGTCTGAAGCGTTCCGGTGAGCGAAATGGCGCTGGCGTTGTTCACGCAAATGTCGAGCCCGCCGAACTTGGCCACCGTCTGCTCGACCGCGGCCTGTACCTGATCCTCGAAGCGGATGTCGCAGATGACCGGCAGCGCCTTGCCGCCGGCCTTCTCGATTTCCTCTGCCGCCGTGTAGATCGTGCCCGGCAATTTGGGATGCGGTTCGGCGGTTTTCGCAACCACCGCGACATTGGCGCCGTCGCGCGCGGCCCGCACCGCAATCGCCAAACCGATCCCGCGCGACGCGCCGGAAACAAACAGGGTTTTGCCTTTTAGACTCATGTCACGCTCCCATACCAATCCACGCCGTTGTTGTCGGCCTCTCTTGCAACCTGGCCGCGCGCGATCATGCAATTGAGATGCGCCAGGCTTTCGCCCGTGGCCATGCCGAAATTGCCGCTGGTGATCTTGGCGCGGAACAGCGCCGGAAACACATCCACCGCACGCTTCGGCGCAGCGCAAAGCTCGCGCAGCTTGTTCATGCCCTGCTCATGGCCGTCGATCAGTTCCTGCAGACGCAACGGCGCGCCGCGGAACGGTTCGTTGTGCGACGGCAGGATGAGAATGTCCTTGGGCAGGAGCGTCTTCAATTTCGCGCAGGAATCCAGCCAGTCCTGCAGCGGGTTCGCGTCCGGTTCGGTCGGAAACAAGCTCACATTGGAGGATATGCGCGGCAGGATCTGGTCGCCGGAGATGAAGATGCCGTCATCGCGGCACCACAGGCACGCATGTTCCGGTGCATGGCCGCGACCGACCACCACGTCCCACAGGCGTCCGCCGATCGCAATGCGGTCGCCTTCCTCCATGCGGTGGAAGCCGTTCGGCAGGCGATAGACGCCGCGCCCGAATCCGCCGAAGCGCGTCTTGTACATTTCGAGCTGCTCATCGGGAAAGCCGGCGGCCTTGTAGAAGCGCACGCCTTCGGGCGGCGCCTCCTGGCCGGTATCGGCGGCGAGATTGCGGCACAACAGATAATCGGTGCGCGTCATCCACAGCTGCACCTCGAACTTGCGGACCAGCCAGCCTGCGAGCCCGACATGATCGGGATGCAGATGCGTGACGATCACGCGCTTGATCGGCCTGCCCCGCATCGGTCCGGCGAAAAGCTTTTCCCATGCCTCTTTTGTGGGCTCATCCTTGATACCGGTGTCCACGACCGTCCAGCCGTCGCCATCCTCCAGCAGCCACAGATTGATGTGATTGAGCTGCATGGGCAGGCGCATCCGCACCCAATGGATCCCGGGCGCGATCTCGATGGTCTCGCCGATTTCGGGCCGTGTCTCGAACGGATAATCGAGATTGCGTCCGGGACGCACGTCCGTGTCGTTCAACGCACATTCCTTTGTGAAATCCGGCCAATTCGACCTTCGGCTTCGCAACCGGAAGCGTCAAGCGCGAGGAGTTCCCGTTCATCGCAAAAATTTGATCGCGCGTACACGGTATCGGCTTGCCGTCGCGGCAGGTAGGATTCGCGCAATTCAAGGGAGCCTTGCATGAGAATTTGCGCAATCGCAGCGGCGCTCTGCGCAACGCTTGTCTGCGGCGCCGCGTCGGCACAGGTCTCGCTGAACCCCAAGAATGCGTCGCCCGGCGTCTATCGACTCGAGCCGCGCCACACTCAGGTGATGTTCGCCATCAGGCATCTCGATCTCACCGAATTTTACGGCCGCTTCGACAAGATGTCGGGCACCTTGTCATTCGATTCGCGCCATCCCGAAGCCAGCACGGTTTCGATCGCGCTCGACCTTTCCAGCGTCGATACGCCAAACACCGATCTGAACGGCGAGATCAAAAACGTTTTCAACGCCGCGAAATACCCCACTGCGACGTTCAAATCGACGTCCGTGAGCGTCACCAGCCCCACCACCGGCAAGATCACCGGCGATCTGACGCTGAACGGCGTGACCAAGCCGCTTGTGCTCGATGTGACCTTCAACGGTAGCCGCGAAGATCCTATGGATGGCGCCGCCGCACTCGGCTTCACCGCGACCGCCACCGTTCACCGCGCCGACTTTAAGCTCGACCAGATGATCTGGAGCGGCGCCGTCGGCGCCGATGTCACGCTCACCATCAACGCCCTGTTCGAACAAAAGAGGCTCTATTAATGCCACAGGCCAGCAATACCGAAATCCGCTATGGCAACGTCGCGATGGCACTGCATTGGCTCATTGCGCTGCTTGCCATCGGGAATTTGTGCAGCGGGCTGACATTTGCCCAGCTCATGAGCCACGACAATCCCTGGCGCTTCACTATCATCCAGACGCACAAATCCATCGGCCTCACCATTCTGGTGTTGAGCGTGATCAGGCTGATCTGGCGGCTGATGAATCGTGTTCCTCCGCTTCCGCTGGAGATGAGCGCGCCGCTCAAATTCGTGGCGCGTCTCACGCACTATCTGTTCTATTTCCTCATCATCGCCATTCCGCTGGCCGGATGGCTGCTGGTGTCCGCCTCGCCCACCGGTATTCCGACGATGTATTTCGGCTTGTTCCCGTGGCCGAACCTGCCGTTCTTCGACGGACTCACGCGGCCGGAGCGTGCGCACTACACGCACACATTCGCCGCGGCCCATAGCTACATGGCGTTCCTCACTATCGCGCTGGTGCTGCTGCACGTGGCGGCGGCGCTCTATCATCAGTTTATCCGCCGCGACAACGTGTTGCGGCGCATGTGGTTCGGCACCCAGGTGCGGAGTGTGCCGCGGTGAAAACAATTTTATTGGCGCTCATCGCTGTGTTCGCCGCCACGCCGGCATTCGCCGCGCATTGGAATGTCGACTACGCCAAGAGCAAGCTCGGCTTCACCGTTCAGTGGAGCAATTCGCCATTCGTCGCCGTGTTCAAGACCTGGAAGGCGGATATCGTGTTCGATCCCGCCGATCCCGCTCACGCCCATGTGCTGGCGACCGTCGACATCGCCAGCGAAGCCTCCGACACGCCGGACAATGACGACGGCCTGAAAGGGCCGCAGGGATTTCAGACGTCGCACTTTCCCACCGCGACGTTCGAAGCCACGGGGTTCGCGCCGCAAGGGCCGGGCAAATACATCGCCAATGGCAAGCTCACCATTCGCGGCGTTGTCCATCCCGTGGCCTTGCCGTTCACCCTGGCCCTCGCCGGCAATAGCGCCCACATGATCGGCGCTGCGCAGGTCCTCCGCACGGAGTTCGGCGTCGGGCAAGGAAGCGAATGGGGCGGCAACACGCCGATCGGCCGCAATGTGGTCGTTAATGTCGACCTCGTCGCGACAAAAGCGCCCTGACGGACACGCGCGCTTCAGGCTAGATTGGCGCGCATGGAGAGCATGCTCGCCAACATTCGCGCCGCAGATGCGCCGGCGATAACCGCCGCAGCCGATATCCTGCGCCGCGGCGGATTGGTCGCGTTTCCGACCGAGACCGTCTATGGCCTCGGCGCCGACGCGGGCAACGATCGCGCCGTGGCCTCCATCTTCGAAGCCAAGGGCCGTCCCCGGTTCAATCCCCTGATCGTACATGTGGCAGACATGGCGGCGGCGGAAGCGTTTGCGGTCTTCAACCCGCTCGCGCGCCAACTGGCCACGGGGTTCTGGCCCGGGGCGCTGACCCTGGTGCTTCCGCGCAGGCCCGCAGCCCAGTTATCGCTTCTTGTCAGCGCGGGGCTCGATACCGTCGCCATTCGTGTGCCCTCGCATCCGCTGGCGCATAAGCTGATCGCCGCCGCGGGACGGCCCATCGCCGCGCCCAGCGCCAATGCGTCCGGACAGGTGAGCCCCACGACAGCCGCACATGTAGCGCAGAGTTTGGGCGACAAGGTCGATCTCATCCTCGATGGCGGCTCGACCGCGCACGGGATTGAATCGACGGTGATCGGCTTCGAAGGCGACACGCCGATCATGTTGCGCCCCGGCGCTGTCGCACGCGCGGCTATCGCGCGCATCGCAGGACCGCTGGCGTCGCCTTCGAGCGGCACGGTGTCGTCGCCGGGGCAACTGCAAAGCCATTATGCGCCGGTTGCGAAGATGAGACTGAACGCGCGCGATATCCGGCCCGGCGAAGCGCTGCTCGCTTTCGGCCGCGAGGTTCCTGCCGGCACCCGGCCAGTGTTGAACTTGAGCCCCACGGGCGATCTGAAGCAAGCCGCCGCCAATCTCTTCGCCATGCTTCGCAAGCTGGACGGCACCGGCGTATCGCATATCGCGGTGATGCCGATACCGGATCGCGACCTTGGCGAAGCCATCAACGATCGGCTGCGCCGTGCCGCGGCACCGCGCCCATGACCATTTCGCCCGATATCGTTGCCAGGCTGAAGACCGCCGCGGGCTCGAACGGTTTCAGCGATGACGCACAGGAGATCGCGCCGCATCTGGTCGAGTGGCGCGGCAAATATCAGGGACAGGCCACGGTGCTCCTCAAGCCGAAGACCACGGCGCAAGTGTCGGCCATCCTTTCCATCTGTAACGAGACGCGCACGCCCATCGTGCCGCAAGGCGGCAACACCGGGCTTGTCGGCGGGCAGATTCCGTTTCATGGCGAGGCCCTGCTGTCGCTGGAGCGCATGAAGGCGATCCGCGCGGTCGATGCCGCGGGAATGACACTCAGCGTGGACGCTGGCGTCACTCTGGCGCAAGCCAAGCAGGCCGCGAGCGACGCGGGCCGGTTTTTCCCCTTGAGTCTGGCGTCCGAAGGCTCTTGCACCGTCGGCGGCAATCTTTCGACCAATGCCGGCGGCGTCGATGTGCTGCGCTACGGCAACGCGCGCGCGCTGGTTCTGGGGCTCGAAGTCGTGCTCGCCGATGGCCGCGTGCTCGATCTGATGACGGGTCTGCACAAGGACAACACCGGCTACGACCTCAAGCAGATGTTCATCGGCGCGGAAGGAACCCTCGGCGTCGTCACCGCGGCCGTCCTCAAGCTGTTCGTCAAGCCGCAAAGCATCGAAACGGCGCTGGTCGCGGTTCGCGATCCGGCTGCGGCCGTGGCCTTGCTGTCGCGCGCGCAGGAGGCTAGCGGAGGGATGGTGAGCGCGTTCGAGCTTATGCCGCGCATCGGCATCGCGTTCGTGCTGGCGCACATTCCCGCCACGCGCGATCCGCTCGCCGCGCCGTCGCCCTGGTATGTGCTGATCGAAGCGACAGGCGGCAAGGACAGCGGTGTCGCAAAGGCCGTCGAAGGTGCGATCTCGGACGCAATCGAATCCGGTCTGGCAAGCGATGCCGCCGTCGCCGCGAACGAGGCGCAACGCGTCGCCATCTGGAAGCTGCGCGAGAGCATGTCGGAAGCCCAGAAATTCGAAGGCGGCTCGATCAAGCACGATGTCTCGGTCGCGGTGAAGGATGTGCCGGCATTCATGGAACAGGGCGTGGCGTTGGCGCGCGAGCTCGTTCCGGGCGTTCGCCCTGTGCCCTTCGGGCATCTCGGCGACGGCAACATCCACTTCAATCTGAGCGTGCCGAAGGATGGCGACAGCAACGCGTTCCTCGCGCGCTGGGACGAGATCAGCCATGCCATCCACGATCTGGTGCATCGCTTCGGCGGCTCGATCAGCGCCGAGCATGGCGTGGGCGTGATGAAGCGCGACGAGATACTGCGCTACAAAAGCCCCGCCGCGATCGACGCCATGCGCGCGCTCAAACGCACTTTCGATCCCAACAACATCCTCAACCCCGGAAAAGTCGTCGCGATCTAGGCGGCCTTCGGCAGTTCCGGTTCTTCGGGAAGCGGCAGCGGCGTTCCCAGGCGCGCGCGGCGCCTGTACGACCATGCGCTGATGCACGCCGTCACCACGGTCGAAAGATACGGCAGCGCCTGGATGAACAGCATCACCATCCACAGCATGGCGGCAGGGTCGTCGAAGCCGCGATTGAAGATCATCGCGATCTCCGCCACGACCAACAGGCTCAGCAGCGTGATTTCCTGCCAAATCAGACGCAGCACTTGCCGCAGATCGGCGGGATTCTCCAACTTTGGCGTGCGCAGGAACGGTTTTCCCGACGTGAACAGCCCCGCCATCACAGCTTTGCCCACGGTGTGGGTGAGCGCCAGCCCTGCCGTGGAGGCGGCGAGCGCGCCGAACACACCTGAGCGCACCTTCTTGGGATAAAGCAGCATCGTCTTCAGCATTTTCGCCGCGAACAGCGCCAGCGCGGACGCCGACAGTTCCGCCATCGGCACGTCGAAATACATCGGCGCCACCGTCATCAGCGTCGTCCAGATGAGTGCGAAGAAGGTGATGGTCAGGCCGAGGCCGTCGGAAATCCACGGCAGCCAGCCGCAGAGGAATTGATAGCGCTGGGCCCAGTTGAGCTTGGTGCGGCCGAGGAATATCGCGCCGCCATGGCGCTTCAGGATGTTCATGGCGCCATAGACCCAGCGATAACGCTGGCTCATGAAGGCGGCGAGCGTGTCGGGCGTCAGCCCCTGCCCCATGCTTTGCGGAATGTAGGCGGCGCTATAGCCGCGCTCGAACAGCTTGAGGCCCAGTTCGGTGTCTTCGGTGATGCACCATGTGCTCCAGCCGCCGACTTCTACCAGCGCGTCCTTGCGCACGATGGTCATCGTGCCGTGCTGGATGATGGCATCGTGCTCGTTGCGCTCCACCATGCCGATTTCGAAGAAGCCGCGATATTCTTCGTAGCACATCCATTTGAAGAGGTTCTGGCCGCCATCGCGATAATCCTGCGGACCCTGCACCAGCGCGGTGTTGGGCGACGCAAAGAACGGCAGCGCCCGCCTCAGCCAGTAGGGCTCGACGCGATAATCGCAGTCGATCACCGCGATGTATTTCGCCTCCGGTTCCGTCAGCTTGAGCGCCTCGTTCAACGCGCCGGCCTTGAAGCCTTTCACGCCGTCCATGTGAAAGAAGCGGAACCGCGGACCAAGCGTAGCGCAATGCGCCGCAACCGGTTGCCACTGGGCCGGATCCTGCGTGTTGTTGTCCAGCACGATGACCTCGAACGCGTCGTAGTCGAGACGGGCCAGCGCATTCAGCGTTTCGATCACCATGTCGGGCGGTTCGTCATAGCAAGGAACATGGATCGAGACGCGCGGCGATTCTTGCGGGATCGCGGCGGGAAGCGCGCGCCGATCCACGCGCCACAGGCTCGCGGCCAGCTCGATGCCTTCGGTGATGATGACGATGGCGGCGAGGATCACCAGCGGCACCATCGCCAGCGTGATCGCCAGGTCGCCGGGCTGGATATATTCGAGCGTGGTGGCATCGAGCAGCAGCAGGAAGCCGGTTGCGATCAATCCGACGAGGCCGCTCATCACCAGATAGCCCACCTGCCGCACCCGCGGCATCTGGCTGAGGATCAGCAGTCCGAGCAGCAGCGTGATGATGGCGCAGCCAAACGCGTAATCGCGCCATTCCGGAAAGGTACGCAGCAAGCCGGTGAAGGCGAATTTGGGAACGCCATCGGCGTCGAACAGTCCCCAATAGGCGCCCACGGCCCCTTCATTGGCGCCTTTCCAAGGCTGGTCGTAGGCCTCGATCAAATAGTAGTCCCAGCCCTTGTCCATCGCGAGCTGAACGAAATTGCGAATGAAATAGGCTTCGTTGGCGACGGAGGCTTCCGCGTTCTTGTGGGTGCGGCCTTCCGACGGCCAGCCGGATTCTCCGATGACGATGGGCTTGTCGGGAAATTCGTCGGCGACATGGTCGTAAGCGCGCGTCAGAAAACCCAGCGACGCCTTCACCGGGATGCCTTCCCAATAGGGAATGAGATGGATGGAGACGATATCGACGTTCTGGCCCAATTCGGGCGACAGCAACCAGGTGGACCACGGCTCCGCCGTCGTCACCTTGATGCGATTGGGCAACGCCGCGCGCACCCGCTTGATATATTCGTTGAGCTGATCGACCGAGACGAAACCGTCCAGGATCGCCTCATTGCCGACGAAGACGCGATCGACATTGCGGTTGGCGAGTGCCACGCGGATCAGCTTGTCGATTTCCTTCTCGTTCTGGTCGAGATCGGAACTGATCCATGCGCCCACCGACACCGTCATGCCGTAGCGCCTTGCGATCTCCGGCACCTTATCCAGCCCATTCGAGACGGTGTAAGTGCGGATATGCGCAGTGAGCTTGGAAAGCTGCGCCATGTCGTGGTTGATGGTCTCGGGCGACGTCCAGTCGTGATCTTTGCGGGTGAAGGTGTGGCTGGGGCTGTAGGAAAGCCCACGCACTTGTCCGTCCCAGTCGGGCGCGATCACGACATAGTCGCGGCTGGCCCAGTAGAACACGCTCGCGCTCACCACCAGGCACAACGCCATGGCGATGCGCGCCGTGCCGCCCGATGCCCAATGACGCAATCTGCCTAGCATTGAGTAAGCAAACTCCCTTGACCGTCCCGAACCTGTTCCACGGTGCCGCCGACAGCAGCGCCGCGCGGCGCTCCGCTAGTGCGAGTCGTCGTCGCCCTTCTCTTTCGGCGGCGGCGGCGCGGTATCGATAAGCTGCAGGTCGAATACGAGCGTCTGGTTCGGCGGAACCCGTCCGTTGCCGGCACCGCGGCTGCCATAGGCCAGAGATGCCGGAATGACGAGCTGCCAGCGGTCGCCGACGCGCATGATGGTCAACGCCTCGCGCCAGCCGACAATCAGCTTGTCGACTTCCAGCTGCGCCGGAATGCCCTGCTCCGTCGCATCGAACACCTTGCCGTTGATCAGCGAGCCTTTGTAGCTCACCGAGACGGTGTCATACGGGCCGGGGATTTTGCCGAAGCCGTTCTGGAGGATCCGGTACTGCAAACCGCTCGGACGCACCACCACGCCGGTCTTCTGGGCATTGGCCGCGAGGAACGCCGCGTTGGCCGCGTCGCTGAGCGCAGGATCGCTCGCCGCGCTCGCCGATGCAGCGAAAAGGCAAAGCGCCGCGGCCACCACCAAACCAATTCGGATCATCGAGGACTCCTCTGCGCAACGAGACAACGGATTATGAAGCCGCCTCGCTGCGGCTGACAGCACGCTACAGGAATACCGCGCAAGGCGTTGGATTCAAGAGAATTTGTCTTTAACACCCCTGAAGCGTCCTGTCAGGCTTGGGCCATGAAGAATCCAGCGATTGTGGTCGGTGTTGCTGCTGCCATCTGGAACGCGCGGCGCGAGGTGCTGCTCATCCGCCGCACCCACCCGCCCCGCCTTGGCGAATGGAGCCTGCCCGGCGGAAAGGTCGAGCATGGCGAGTCCCTGGCCGCCGCCCTCCATCGCGAAATCCGGGAAGAAACCGGGTTGGAGATCGAAATCCTGGGGCTGATCGATGTGGCCGAGACCATCGACGACGCGGCAGCGGGAGCGGCCGGCGCCCATTTCGTGCTGATCGATTACGCCGCGCGCGTGGTTTCCGGCGAGGCCATGGCGGCGTCCGATGCGGCCGATGCGACCTGGGTGGCGATCGCCGATCTCGATACCTATCCGATGTGGGACGAAATGCGCCGCATCGTGGCGAAAAGCGAAAGCATGGTTTTCACCGATTAGCCGTTGCGGCCCTCCTCCGCGCGCAACGCGTCACGCTGAACGCGCGCGAGAAGCGAGCGTTGGTTGCCGCGGCGCGAATGGCCGACTAGCTTTGTCGCCAAAGCCATTCAGGGGACGTCTCATGTACAAACCGTTCGATCTCACCGGCAAGGTTGCGCTCATCACAGGCGGCAATGGCGGCATCGGCCTCGGCATGGCCGACGCGCTGGCGCAGGCCGGCGCAGACGTCGTGATCTGGGGAACCAACGCTGCGAAAAACGCCGCGGCGGAAAAACAGCTCGCCGCGCACGGCCGCCGCGTTGCATCGCGCATCGTGAACGTCGCCGACGAAGCCGATGTCATTGCCGGCACACAAAACGCGCTGTCCACGATGGGGCGCCTGGACTGCGTCGTGGCCAATGCCGGCATCGGCGGCAATTCGCCGTTCACCGAGATGACCACCGAGCTCTTCCGCAAGGTTCACGCCGTGAACGAGGAAGGCGTGTTCTGGACGTTCCGCGAAACCGCCAAGCACATGATCGACCGCGCCAAGGCTGGCGACGCCGGCGGCTCGCTCGTGGTGGTGGCCAGCACCGCCGGCATAGAGGGCGCCGCGCGCAACAGCGCCTATGGCGCATCCAAAGGTGCCGTGATGTCGATGGCGCGTGCGCTGGCCGTGGAATTGGCGCGCTATCGCGTGCGCGTGAACTCCATTGCGCCCGGCTGGATTGCGACCGAGATGACGAAGCGCTCGCAAACCAACGCGACCTTCACCGACAAGGTGATCTCGCGCGTGCCCGCCCGCCGCTGGGGCGAGCCGCAGGATTTCGGCGGCATTGCGGTCTATCTGGCAAGCGACGCCTCGAACTATCACACCGGGGAAACATTCGTCATCGACGGCGGATATACGAAGTTCTGAAGCTTAATTTCGCCCGCGCCGCCCATCTTCTGCGCGCATGCGTTGCAGGTTGGCTTGTATTCGCTTGATTGGTGAAAACGAAAGAGTATCTAATGCGCGCAGGCAATAGGCTTCGCGCGACGGAAGCGCCCTATTTTCCTTCAAACGTGAAGACTTCACGTCAGCAATTGAAGATGGGGGGACATTATGCCGTCCGTCATATCGCTGCAACGCCGGCTGCTGTCGGCGAGCACTCTGGTATCGCTGGTTTCGCTTGCGATCACCGCCGGCGCGCAGGCGGGTGGCTTGCCGACCGGTGGTCATTTTATCGCAGGGCACGGCGGCATCGGCAAAGCCGGACGTTCGCTGACGGTGAAACAGTCGAGCACCACCGGCATCATCGACTGGAGCAAGTTCTCCGTCGCCAAACACGACGGCGTGACATTCGATAACGGTTCCGGCGCCACGCTGAACCGCGTGACGGGCACAAGCCTCTCCACCGTTGCCGGCTCGCTTCATGCGACGGGCTCTTTGTATCTCATCAACGCGCGGGGCGTGATCGTCAGCGGCACGGGTAAGGTTGTTACCGGCGGCAACTTCGTGGCGTCGAGCGGACCTGTTCTCGGCAATGCCTTTGGCAACGATCCGCTCCGCTTCGGGACAAAGAAAGCGCGCGTCATCAATCGCGGCACGATCGTGTCGGCGGATGGCGCGACACTCGCAGGCAGCCATGTCGCCGATAGCGGAACGATCCACGCTGCGCAGATCGACCTCAAGGCCGGCAAGACGCTGAAGATTGGCGGCGCCGTTGGCGCGCAGAACGGCGATGGCAGCGGCGGCACAATTGTTGCCACGGCAAGACACATTGAGGTCTCGGGCACGGCGGCGATTTCTGCAGACGGCACGCGCGGCGGCACGATCCTGATTGGCGGCGACATTCATGGCGGCGCCATCGCCAGCGACAATTTCGTCCAGCGCACCGTCACAACCGCGCAAACCACGAAGATCGAGAAAGGCGCGCGCATCGGCGCCGACGCAAGCCAGGGCGCTGGCGGCAACATCGTCATCTGGTCGGACGGTCACACGAGTTTTCAAGGCCGGATCAGCGCCACGGGCGCGACCGCCGGCGGCTTCGCGGAAGTCTCGTCGCACAATCTTCTTGGCTTTGGCGGCGGGGTCGATTTGATGTCCGCCGATGGCAGCGCCGGAACGCTGCTGCTGGATCCTTACAATGTGACCATCAGCAACGGCGCCACCAAACACGGCGCGATTTCCGGCGGGGTGTTCAAACCCTCCGGCGATTCATCGGTGCTAAAGGTGTCGACGCTGGAAAGCGCGCTCGCCAAAGCAAATGTCGAAATCACGACGGGTTCGTCCGGCAAGCAGGCGGGCAACATCACGGTCGCGTCTGCGATCGCCTGGTCGAGCGGCAAGAAGCTGAGCCTGGAGGCGTTTCATTCGATTGCGGTGGACGCGGCGATCACGAGTACCGGCAGCGGTAGCCTGGTGCTGCGCGCCGATGCGACAGGCAACGGCGTGGGAACCGTGTCGTTCGGAAAGAACGGCAAGCTCAATTTTGCCAAGAGCAAGGGCACGATCGGCATCTATTACAATCCCGCCGACAATCCGGCCGGCAGTGCTGTCAACACGACGAGCTACACGGCGCCGACGAGCTTTTCCAAGAACATCAAAACCAATTCCGCGGTAAAAAATCAGGCCGTGGCCTACATGCTGGTCAACACGGTGTTCGACCTGCAAAACATCCAGAACAATTCGACCGGCGATTATGCGCTGGGCAGAGATATTTCGGCGACGGCCACGGACAAGTGGAATCCCGGCACCAGCGGCGGCCAGACCGTTTACGGCGGGTTTCTCCCGATCGATTATTCCGGAGCCACCGAATTCACGGGAATCCTGAATGGGTTGGGACATAAGGTCACCGGCCTTTATGAAAGCTGGACCGGCGATGCATTTGGACTGTTTGGCTATGTGGGAACAGCCGGAATTATCGAAAACCTCTCGCTCGCCAATGTTTCCTTCAACTTCGGCCCGACATCGACATTCGGCGGCGTGGTCGTGGGCGACAATTTTGGCCTCGTCTCTAACGTCTCCGCCAGCGGAAAGCTCACTTCGCAAGTCGACGGCTCGGCGGGCGGTTTGGTGGCGCAAAACGAATCGACCGGAACGATCACCGGCTCACATTCGTCCGTCACAGTCAGTTACACAGGCGCGCTCGGTGAAGGCGGCACCGATTACGGCGGCCTTGTGGGCCAAAGCTTCGGCACGATCACGAACTCCCATGCCACCGGTGCGGTGACCGACGAAGCCGCGAACGCCAATGTCGGCGGCCTGGTGGGCTTCAACAATGGCAGTGAAGGCGTCGCCTTCATCGACAAGACCTACGCCACCGGCACGGTGACGGGCGGCACGTCTGCGCTTGGAGGCGGATCGAATGTCGGCGGATTGATCGGCTACAATCTGGGCGCCGCATCGACGAAGAAGTCGCTCTCGGATGCATTGGCGGCGATCGGCACGGATACGCCCCCGCCCGCCGGAACCGTTATATTGTCTTACGCGACGGGCGCGGTCATCGACAAAGGTCATTACGAATATATCGGCGGCCTGGTTGGCTTCAACGATCAGAATGGCCTCATCTCGGTCGATTACGCGACCGGAAAAGTAACCGCCGGCGCGGACGCACTGGTTGGAGGCCTGGTCGGTTCGAACAACGCGCTTGTGGTCGGCGACTATGAGAGCGGAGCGGTGACCGCAGGCGTGGGCGGCGAAGTTGGCGGCCTTGTGGGACTGAACTCCGGAATCGGAATCGCGGGCTGCTGGGCGCTAGGCAATGTGACGGCAGGCGATGCCGACGATTCCGACAATCCCCGCGTGGCCGATGCCGGCGGGCTGGTCGGCCGCAACCAAACGCAGGTCGTCGAGTCCTTCGCGATGGGCAATGTGAAGGTCGGCGCTTCGACAAATGTCTCGGAAGGCGCCACGGCGCAGGCCGGTGGTCTTGTCGGCGTCGATTATGGCGGCACGCTCGATCAAGTCTATTCCACCGGCATGGTCAGCGGTGGCAAGGGCGCGACGGTGGGAGGCTTGTCGGGCGGCTCGGGAGAAGGCGTCACCGCCGGCTTCTGGGATACCCAGACAAGCGGCGTAAAGAAGAGTCAGGAAGGCAGCGGCCTGACCACGGCGCAATTGCAAGCAGCGCTTCCGTCCGGTTTCGACAAAACGGTCTGGGCAATTCTGCCGAAGACCTCCTTTCCGTATCTGGATCTGCAAACGGACTCGTTCAAGACGCAAAAATCCACCGGAACGCCGATAGTCATTTCCGGAACGATCAGCGGCCAGTCCCAAAACTCCGGCATCCTCGTGGAAGTGCGTGTGAACGGCAAAACCGTCATTCCGCTCTCCTTCTCATCGTCAGGCGCCAATGGGTATTATTACGAGCTTCTGAGCGGCAAGACACTTTCGAAATCCGGCAGCGACGTGCTCGTCTACACGATGTCAGGCAAGCATGCGAACACCTTCAAGCAACTGGCGAAGGGATCGTTGACGAATTTCAACCTCGTCGCAAACTCCCTGATTGTGGACGCATCGGCGACGAGCGAAACCTCGCTTCTGACCGCGCTTGAAAAGGGTTTGGGCTCGAATTTCAGCGATGCGCTCTATACCGTCGGCGGCAATTTCACATCGGGTATCAGCCTCGACCTCAACCTGAGCGGCGCATCGTTCGCCATCGACCATGCGATCGATCTGGGAACCGGCGCGCTTCAGATCGACGCCGCAGGCACGATCACGCAGGCGAGCGCGGACGGGATCAAAGCCAAGACGCTCAAGGGCAAGTCCGGCGGTGCCGCACAGTTCGGCAGCGCGAAGAACACCATCGCCGATCTTCACGGCTTCTCCACCGGCGGTCATCTCTTTGCGCTTACCGACGATCAGGACCTCGCGGTGAACGGCGCGGTGACATCGGGCGCTTCGGCTACCGATTTGACGACGGTCGGCAAAGGCCACGACATCGCGATCGATGCCGCCGTGAAATCCTCGACGGACGTCAATCTTGTGTCCGCCGGCAACGTCACCGAAAGCAACTCGGGCGCGATCTCCGCCGCGGTGCTCAACGTGACCGCCGGCACCGGCATCACGCTCACCTCCAAACTCAACAAGATCGTCAAGCTCGGCACCGACAAAACAAAATCGGGTCCCAACAAGGTCACGCTCTGAGACCCGTCAGAAAATCGAGTATTCGCGATCTTGCGCCCTCGCCCGTCGCCGTTGAGATGGCGCGCGCCAATTCCCGCGCGCGAACGGCATAAAAAAATGGGACGCCCGTTTGACGGACATCCCATGATCCGGGGCCATTTTAGAGCCAAAGAAACAGACTGGCAAGACCGGAAAATGCGTAATAGATGAGAACCCCCTTTCGCTGCTCAACGGGGTTCGCCATGTCTGCCTGCGGTCTTGATTTCGGAACATCCAATTCTGCCATCGGCGTGATGCGCGGCGCCACGCCGACGCTCGCGCCGGTGGAAGGCGCGTCGTCGCTCATTCCGAGCGCCATCTTCTTCGATTTCGAGAGTCACGGCCGCGTGCTGTTCGGGCGCCACGCCATCGACACTTATATCGGCCAGCACGAGGGCCGCTTGATGCGGGCGTTGAAAACGATCCTCGGTTCGCCGCTGATTGACGAGTCCACCGCGGTCGGACGGCGGCGCGTGAAGTTCACCGAAGTGGTCGAACTCTTCGTGCGTCATCTGAAGGAACACGCCGAAGCCTTCGCCGGCCACGAGCTCACGCAGGTGATTCATGGCCGCCCGGTGCGCTTTGTCGATGGCGACGACGCGGCGGATGCCAAAGCGCAAAGCGTATTGGAAAGCATCGCGCACCGCGTCGGGTTTCGCGATGTGATCTTCGAATACGAGCCCATCGCCGCCGCTTATCACTACGAGGAAACCGCGACACGCGAAGAATTGGTGCTGGTCGCCGACATCGGCGGCGGCACGTCGGACTTCACCGTCATCCGCATCGGGCCGGAACGGCGCACCCTGCCCGATCGCCGCTCGGATATCCTGGCCAATTCCGGCGCGCGGATCGGCGGCACGGATTTCGACAGTCTTCTCAGCATCGAGGCGGTGATGCCGCTGCTCGGCCTCGGCACGCAGCTTGACGTGAAAGACTTGCCGATGCCGCGGGGCCTTTACTACGAGCTCGCCACCTGGGCGACGATCAACTTCCTCTACAATCACAAGACCGAGCGCGAAGTGGCGGGGCTACTCAAGCAGTCGATCGAGCCGGCGAAGGTTGCGCGGCTGTTGAAAACCATCCGCCGGCATCTGGGCCATCGCATCGCGTTCGCGGTGGAAGATGCCAAGATCGCGCTCAGCGAAGCGCCTCAGATCCCGCTGGCGCTCGACTTTCTCGAAGACGCGCTCGCCGCGAACGCCACCCAACCGGGCTTCGATGCGGCGATCCGGGACAAGACCGATCGCCTCGCCCGCGTCGCGCGCGCCTGCATCGCCAAAGCCGGATGCAAGCCTGGCGCCATCGACACAATCTTTTTCACGGGCGGATCGAGCCGGGTTCCCGCCGTGCAGCGCGCGATCTCCACCGCCGCGCCCAACGCACGCGCAACCACAGGCTCGGATTTCCTTTCCGTAGCGTTAGGCCTGACGAGGCAGGCAGGCATCCGATATCAGGGATCGGGTATCAGCGAAATATGATATTGATACCCGATACCTGATAGCCGAGGACGGAAATGACTCTGCGCACACCGCTTTGCGACATGCTCGGCATCGAATATCCCATCATGCTCGCAGGCATGGGCGGCGTGTCGTATGCGGAGCTGGCCGCTGCGGTTTCCAACGCCGGCGGTTTCGGCACGCTCGGCATGGCAGGACGCTCCACCAAAGAGATCAAGGAAGAGATCGCACGGACCCGCGATCTCACCGACAAACCGTTCGGCGTCGATCTGTTGGCCGCCGTGCCGGAGTCGCTGGAAAAGACCGCCGACATCATCATCGAAGGCGGCGCCGCCGCATTCATCTCCGGCCTCGGCGTGCCACCGCCGCATCTGGTGAAGAAATTTCACGATGCCGGCTTGAAAGTGATGAACGTGAACGGCGCGGTGAAGCACGCCAGATCGGCCGAAGCCGGCGGTCTGGATGCCGTGATCGCGCAAGGCACCGAAGCCGGCGGCCATACCGGCCGCATCGCGGGACTGGCGCTCATCCCGCAGATCGTGGATGCGGTGAGCGTTCCCGTCATCGCCGCGGGTTCGATCGTCGATGGCCGCGGCCTGGCTGCTGCGCTTGCGCTGGGCGCCCAAGGCGTGTGGATGGGCACGCGCTTCATCGCATGCCGCGAGGCGCATGCCGGCGGGCTCTACAAGCAGGTGATCGTGGACGCGGGCGACGAGGACACCGTCATCACTCGCTCCTACTCCGGCAAGCCGATGCGGGTGTTCAACAACGAATGGGTCAAGGATTGGGAGCGACGCCCCGGCGAAATCCAGAAATTCCCGGCACAGGCCATTCTGTCTTCGCAAGCCGGCGTGATGGGCGGCATCGGCGGCCAGATCGAAGGGCTCTCGCGCGAACGCTCCGCCTTCGCCATGGGGCAAGGCGCCGGCGCAATCCACGAGGTCATGACAGCCGCCGAGATCGTCCGCGAAATCATGGCGGAAGCCGAGGATGTGATCGGCAGAATGGCTAAGTTGGCCAGAGGTTGAAGAGCTTCATCACGACGTGCCCCAGCACGGCGATGCCGAACAGCCCGACCACCACGCCGGAACCGTGATTGATCACCTTCATCGTCGCGGCATCGATCTTGGCGTGAAAGAATCCGATGGTCGAGGTGAGCGTGAACCACCATAGCGTCGATCCGCACGCGACGCCACCCACGACGATCGCGGCGTCGAGGTAGTCCGCATGAACGTTGGCCACGGCGGAAAGGCTCGCGAACATGGCGGCGAAGCCGAACATCGTCGCCGGATTGGTCATGGTCAGCGCAAACGTGCTCACGATCACGCGCACGAGCGAGGCTTTTTCGCTGTCGCTGAGCGACCTCTTCTCACGCGGCTGCATGGGATCGGGCAGCGTGAGATAGGTGTGGATGCCGAATGCGATCAGCAGAATGCCGCCACCCACCTGCAGATAGGTGGAATAGCCGCGGATGATATCCATGATCGCGGTCAGGCCGAACGCGGTGATCGCCGCGAACAGCGCGTCGCCGAGCGCCGCGCCAAGACCCGCGATGAAGCCGTTGACCGTGCCGAATGCCAATGTGCGCCGGATGCAGATCAGATTCACCGGCCCGATCGGCGCCGCCGCAACCAGGCCGATGACGACACCGGCAATGATCAGATAGACATCGTGCATTGCCCCGCTACGCGTGCCCCCCTGGCATCGTCATCGCGACAGATCCACCACAAGGCGCCCACGCACCTTGCCCGCGAGGATGTCGTTCGCCGCCTGCTTGAGATCGCCGAAGCCGATGGTGTGCGTCATCGCGCGCAGCTTGCCGGTATCGAGATCGCGGGCAAGACGCGCCCACGCCTGCAAGCGGCGCGGCATCGGCATTTGCACCGACTCGATGCCGAGCAGCGACACGCCGCGCAGAATGAAGGGCGCCACGCTTGTCGGCAGGTCCATGCCTTGCGCCAACCCGCAGGCCGCCACCGCGCCGCCATATTGCGTCGATGCTAGGACATTGGCGAGCGTCTTTGAGCCCACGCTATCCACAGCGCCGAACCAGCGCTCCTTGCCGAGCATGCGCGGCTCGCCGCCCAGTTCCTTGCGATCGACGATCTGGGAGGCGCCCAGCGATTTCAGATAGCTCTCTTCTTCCGTGCGGCCTGTCGAAGCGATCACCTGAAAGCCGAGCTTTGCCAGCAGCGCGATGGCAACCGAGCCCACGCCGCCAGACGCGCCGGTGACAACGACGGCCCCTTTTTCCGGCGAGACATGCGCATCTTCCAGCGCCATCACCGACAGCATCGCCGTGTAGCCGGCGGTGCCGATAGCCATCGCGTCGCTTGCGGTGAACGCAGACGGCAGCGGCACCAGCCAATCGCCCTTCACCCGCGCATATTCCGCATAACCGCCGTAATGGCTTTCGCTGAGACCGTAGCCGTTGAGCAGCACCTTGTCGCCGGGTTTGAACTTCGCGCTCGCGGACGTTTCCACGACACCCGCCAGATCGATGCCGGGGATCATCGGAAATTTGCGCGCGATCGGCGCGCGCCCGGTCAGCGCCAAACCATCCTTGTAGTTCACGGTGGAGTGCGTGACCGCGACCACGACATCGCCGTCCATGAGGTCGTTCAAGCAGAGCATCGTTTCGTTCGCGGACTGAGCGTCGCCGTCCTTGGCGATGAGGATGGCCTTGAAGCGATCTTTCATTGGCACTTCCGAGTGTGTGCTGCCAGGTAGGAGGCGAAACTGCGGCACGGAAAGCACAGCAATTTCGCTTATCCGTCAAGCCGATACGGGGAATCGCCGGTTTGCCGCCTGTCAAGTCTCGACGGCCGGGAACGATGGCCTCAGACTTTTCTTAAGAAGATGGGGGGATGATCCAAGGCAACGCCGACACGAGAACCGGCATGAGGGTGATGATGCATTCGCTCGAATTGAAATTGCGGGGCTATCGGCTGACCACGGCCGAAATTCTCTACCACATGCCCGATCATCCGGCCGTTCTGCAGACCTTCATCTGGCAAGAGTTGGACATCGCGCCGAAATATCCGGCGCTGAACAAGTTTCTGCAATTCTGGGAAACCAGTATCGAAGGCAAGCTTTACTCCGTGCGCGTCGCCGCACGCGGCTTGATCTCGGACGCGGAGATCCGCACCGCCGGTGAATTCAGCCTGCACTAGGAAACAGGATCACCATCTGCTGCGCGGTGGCGCGGGCGATGAGTTCGCCGTCCTCGCGCAGGAAGTTCGCTTCGACCGCGATCATCGACTTCGACTGCGTGATGACATGCGCCTCGATCAGAAGCGGATGCGCGCGCCCGACGCGGAAGAACTGAACATTGAGATTGACGGTGCGAAATGCATTTCCTTCCCGCACCACCGTCATCGCGGCAAATGCCAGCATCTGGTCGGCGAGCGCGGCGATATGGCCGCCGAACATCGAGCCGTCGCTATTGAGTACATCCGGCGTGGGCGTCCAGCGTTTAACCGCGCGGCCCTCGGACCAATCGTCGAGCAAACCAAGTTGCAGCGTCTTCACCACCGGAGGCGGATCGGCTGTCGCCGCTTTGATGGCATCGAGCCTGTCCGTGGCCCAGGTCATAGCGTCTCCACAAACTCCAGCGGCTCGCCTTTCGAGGCCAGCGTCAGCGCGTGATCGCGCATTACGGTCTGGCCGCGGATGATCGTGGCCACGGGCCAGCCGGTCGTCGTCATGCCGTCGAACGGCGTCCAGCCGCATATGGAGGCGATCCAACTGTTCTCGATCTTCCGCTTCTTCTTGAGATCGACAATCGTGAAGTCGGCGTCGAAGCCCTGCGTAATGCGGCCCTTGCGCGCAATGCCGAAGATGCGATGCGCGCCGCCGCTTGTCAGATCGACAAAGCGTTCCAGGCTCATGCGCCCGGCGTTGACGTGATCGAGCAAAATGGG
>DASXFK010000164.1:0-8968 GCA_036489635.1 Rhizomicrobium sp.
AACGAGTCCTAGGAAGCCCATCACAACATCTGGTATCCCGCGGCGGCGCGGCGCTCAGCCCGGCAACACCCAGGCGCTGAAACACGGCCGTCACAGCAAGGCGTCGCGGGCGCTTCGCGCCCGTATTCACGCCTTTCGCAAGCGCGTGCGCCTCACCCTCGCCGGCGTGGAAAGCCAGATCGAAGCGCGCAATAAGGAGAGTGCCAAACACGCGCCCCGCGGTCCGCGCAAATGGCTGAGGAAAAAGCGTTGAGCAAGATCATCGTCATGCCGGAAATTGCGATCGACGAGCGCACGTTGTCGGAAAGCTTCATCCACGCGTCGGGGCCTGGCGGGCAGAACGTCAACAAGGTGGCGAGCGCGGTGCAGCTTCGCTTCGACGCGAAACGCGCCCACCTGCCCTTCGATGTTCACGCGCGGCTTGAAGCGCTGGCCGGTTCGCGGCTGACGAAGGATGGCGTGATCATCATCACCGCGCGGACGCATCGCGACCAGCAACGCAACCGCGAGGACGCGCGGACAAAACTGTTCGACTTGATCCGCGCTGCCGCGGTGCGCCCCAAGACGCGCAGAAAAACAAAACCCACGCGATCGTCGAAAGAGAAGCGCCTAGAAAAAAAGAAAACCCACTCACGGCTCAAACAAACGAGGTCAAAAAGGTTTGATGACTAGTAGCCCTCGCCCCCGCAGGGGGAGAGGGTTGGCTGAGGGGGCCTCTCCACCTGTAAAATGCTTGAAGCCACAGCGCGCGCAGCACCGCCCCCACACCCTGCCCTCTCCCCCACAAAGGGGGAGAGGGAAATTCGCCTTGCATCGCGTTTCGCCGCGCGCGAGAAGCGCCGCAGATAACGGAGTATCGCAAATGGAATATCAGAACATCCTCACCAAGATCGAAGGTCATGTCGGCGTCGTCACGATGAACCGGCCGAAGGCGCTCAACGCGCTCAACAGCGCGCTGCTCGACGAGCTGATCGGCGTGCTGGAGGAATGGGATCGCGGCACCGATGTGCGCTGCATCGTGCTCACCGGCTCGGAGCGTGCCTTCGCCGCCGGCGCGGATATCAAGGAGATGGGGCCGCAATCCTACATGGACATGTACAAGGCGAATTTCTTCGCCCATGTGAACGATCGCATCACCATGATCCGCAAGCCGATCATCGCGGCGGTCGCGGGCTATGCGTTGGGCGGCGGCTGCGAGCTGGCCATGCTGTGCGATTTCATCATCGCGGCGGATACCGCCAAGTTCGGCCAGCCGGAGATCAATCTCGGCGTCATGCCGGGCATCGGCGGCACGCAGCGCCTCACACGCTATGTCGGCAAGTCCAAGGCGATGGAGATGTGCCTCACCGGTCGCAACATGGATGCTGCGGAAGCCGAACGCGCTGGGCTTGTGTCGCGCGTCGTGCCCGCGGCGGAACTGATGGCGGAAGCGATGAAAGCGGCGACCAGCATCGCGGAGAAATCCGCGCCTATCGTGATGATGACGAAGGAAACCGTGAACGTCGCCTACGAAACCACGCTGCACGAAGGCGTGCGCTTCGAACGCCGCGTGTTCCACTCCATGTTCGCCACCGAAGACCAGAAAGAAGGCATGGAAGCCTTCAGCGAAAAGCGCAAACCGGTGTTCAAGGATAAATGATGCTCTCCACGGCCGACATCGCCTCGCGAGCCTCGGTGATGTTTGTAGTCAGTTTAGCCGCATTGTTCGCCTATGACGTTTGGGCGGAAAAACGAACCAATCCCATAGGTCTCATCGTTGGCTTGGTCGCGTTGCTCATCGTTGTGGTGTCTTATTCTGCCGCAACTGTGCTTGGTGTCTTGTTGGTTGGATTGCTTCTATCGTTTGTGAGCTATCCACTGCCGCAAATCGTCGAATTTATCGCCAAGACAGCGCTTGGGACTATTTTGGGCGGTTACACGGTGGTGATTCTGAGCCAAGTACTCTTCAATCTGGCGCGACTGACAACTGGCAAACCAACGCACAAGATCGTTTGGCTGAAGCGAACGCACAGATAGCGATGAACGATTTAATTTTTTCCCGCGAGAATGGAACGGCAGGGCTGAAACCACAGGAACGAAAAGCCGAGGCTGCGAACCTCAAGCCCCACCTGCTTCAGCACCGTCGTGTAGCGGAACGGGTGCTGGATATCGAAGATCGCCATGCGTCCGCCCGGCTTCAGCACGCGCGCCAGTTCTCGCAGCGCCTGATCGCGGTCGTCGCGCGAGGGGATGTTGTGGATCACGGTCATCGAGATGATCGCGTCGAACGAGGCATCGGGGAATGGCAGCTTGGTGATGTCGCCGGTTTCCACCTCGATGCGATCAGCGACACCTTCTGCCGCCGCGTTGGCGCGCGTCGCATCCGGATTGTTGTTGGAAAGATCCTTCGCCGACCACAGATCGATGCCCACCGCTTTGCCCGTGGTGAGCTTCTTGGCGCAACCGATCAGCGCCAGCCCGCGCCCGCATCCGGCATCGAGCACGCGCTCGCCGCCGGTGAGCGCCAGCGCGCTCACCAGCTTGTCGCGCACGCCCATCTTTCCCCAAAGGCTCGACCACAGCATCGTGCCGCCGGAAAGGAAGAAGAAGAATGCCGTCACCGCCGCGTTAGGCGCGAGCTGGCCGATCAAGGTGTCCGGCTTGACGATGAGAAAGCCCGCAACCGCCGCAAGCGCCAGAAGCACGCCGATGCTCAGCAGGATACGCACCACGCCCGGCGCATCGATGCCGTATTTCGCCCGTTGTTTCATGGATTTGGCCTCGCCCTGCTCGGCCAATCCTGCACATTGACCCTCAAGCGGCCAAGGGCTATACGCGCCGCCTCTTACAAGGACTCCAGGACGACAAATGCCCAATATCGCCTCCGCCAAAAAGCGTGTCCGCACCACGGCCAAGCGCACCGCCATCAACCATGCGCGCAAGACGCGCATCCGTACCTTCACTCGCAAGGTCGAGGAAGCTATCGCATCCGGCGACAAGAAAGCCGCCACCACGGCCCTGAAGGCGGCGGAGCCGGAGATCATGCGCGGCGTGTCCAAGGGCGTGACCCACAAGAACACAGCCTCCCGCAAGGTTTCGCGGCTGACCAAGCGCGTGGCGAAGCTCAAGGCCTAGGACGCTGGATTCTTGAAGAGATTCCGAATTTTGCGGGCCCGGTAGCAAACCGGGCCCGTTTTATTTGGTCCGTGTCCGGACTAATGCGATTTTTGCGGCAGTCCGCGCTGTTCACGATCTGCGCAGCAGTAAGCCGCTGATTCGGCACACAGAGTCGCGGCGTGAACTTTTTCCGTATACGGCGCAATCACTTAGCGGGACCGAAAAGGTTTATAAAATCTTAACCCGATCCGGATTCGTTCTTGTTGCTCCACAGAAATTCGGCGTATAGCGTGCGCCTGGATGGCGAGGCACAAAAACCATGAATAAGTTAAGGGGAAATAAAAAGATGGCTCCCTTAAGCTGCTGCGTGGTTGGAACAGTACTCGCGTAGTAATCATCACAACTTTTATTTGAATCGCGGGCGCTTTGGAAGGTGCGCGCTGGGGAAGCCGCCTTCGCGGTCTGGGGGATCATGTCTCAAAAGGGCGACAATTACGCCGGCGACCTCGACGCTTCGGCTGCGTGGAATCTGCTCTCCAGCGACCCCAAGGCGCAACTCGTGGACGTGCGCACGGCGGCGGAGTGGACCTTCGTGGGATTGCCCGATCTGTCGGGCCTCGGCCGCGCCACGCACACCATCGAGTGGCAAAGCTTCCCCGAGATGCAGATCAACGAAGACTTTGCCGACGTCGCGGCAGATGCGCTGCGGCGCTCGGGCGCCGACGAGCAGACGCCGCTGCTGCTGCTGTGCCGCTCCGGCGCGCGCAGCAAGGCGGCCGCCATCGCACTGACGCGGGCAGGCTTCACGCATGCCTACAACGTCGCGGGTGGGTTCGAAGGCAATGTCGATCACGAGGGGCATCGTGGAAACGTCAATGGCTGGAAAGCCACGGGGCTGCCATGGCGACAGGGGTGAGGAAAACAGCGAACAGCAGCGACAACCGCCGGCGATGAAACGGCAGAACCGATAACGACAATTCTTCTGCAAATGGGGAGGCCGAGCGTGGGCAACACGCCGGCCAAGAAAGGAAAATAACAAATGGGTCAGATCATGGCTTCGCATTCCGATTGGGCCGGACTGTGGATCGCGGCGCGCGAGCGGATGCGGCGCGAGATGGGGGAAGCAACGTTCGATGCCTGGATAGCCCCGCTCACGCTGGTCGGCGCGGACAAGGATGAAGTACGGATCGGCGCGCCCAAACCCTTCCACCGCAACTGGGTGGCCAATCAGCATTTGCGGCGCATCGAGACCGCGTTGCGGGCCGAAGGGGCGCGTTTCTCCTGCGTGGCGCTCGTCGTCGTTTCGCAGCAATTGCAGCCGGCCATCGGCGCCGGCATCGCGCGGGCGGCGGAGCCGGCGAAGGAATTCGCAGCACCGCAGGCCGCGAAGCCGGAGTCCGCGAAGAACGACATTCGCCGCAGCCTGACGCATCGCATGCTCAACCCCGTGCAGACATTCGAGAGCTTCATCGTCGGCCCCGCCAACGATTTCAGCTACCGCGCGGCGCAGGCGCTGGCGCAGGGCGAAACCGACGATATCTCGCTGCTCTACATCCACGGCGGTTTTGGCTACGGCAAGTCGCATCTGCTGACAGCGATCGCGCTCGAGGCCAAGAAGCGCGGCCGCCGCGCGGTGCTTTTGGGCGCGGAGGATTTCATGCGCCAGTTCCTCGGCGCCTTGTCGCGCCGCGATACGCTCTCGTTCAAAGAGGAATTGCGCGCAGCCGACATGCTGCTGATCGACGATCTTCAGCATCTGTGCCGCTCCACCTACACGGTGTCGGAGTTCCTGCACACGCTAAACGCCTTTGCCGATTTGCGCCGCAAACTGGTGATCGCAGCCGACAAGGCGCCTTCGGCTATCGAAAATTTGAGCGCCGACGTGCGCTCGCGGCTCACCGGCGGGCTGGTGATCGCGCTGGACAAACCGGACCGCGCGACACGCTTGGCCATCCTGAAGTCGCGGGCGGCGGATTTCGCGCGCAACCGGCCGCATGGCGTCATCCCCGACAATTTGCTGGAACGCGTGGCCGACCTGGAAGACGCCAGTCCGCGCGATCTTATCGGCGTATTCACCAAGCTCGCCACCTATGCCGATCTCACCAAGCAGCCGGTGACGATGGAGGTGGTCGAAAACACACTGGGCCAGCGCGCCATCGGCACGCACAAGACCTCCATCGAGGACATCCAGCGCAAGACGGCGGAGTTCTACAAGCTCGATCTGCGGGACTTCCAGTCGGCAGGCCGCGCGCGCCGCATCGCGCGCCCGCGGCAGGTGGCGATGTATCTCGCCCGCAAGATCACCTCGCGGTCGCTGCCGGAGATCGGCAAGCGTTTCGGCGGGCGCGACCACACCACCGTGCTCCATGCCTGCCGCCGGATCGCCGCGCTGTGCGAGGAAGATCCGCTGTTCAAACAGGAGGTCGATTTCCTGAGCAGCGTGCTGTCGAAAGCGCTGCAATAGACACGGGACGGGAGCGCCGAAAACCTTCTCCCTTTTCGTCCTGCCTGCTATACTCACCTGCTTGAGTCGAACGCCTCCGTAAAACTCAAGAATATCAATGGGTTATTGGCCGCGAAACGCGCGTCAAAACGGAGGTCTTAACGGCCATCCGAGGAAGCCGGAAAAGCGATGAAGATCACGGTCGAACGGGGCGCCTTGCTGAAGGCCCTCAGCCACGTCCAAAGCGTTGTCGAGCGTCGGAACACGATCCCGATCCTGTCGAACGTCATGATCGAGGCAGCCAAGGGAAAGCTGAAGCTGACCGCGACCGATCTCGACATCGAGGTCGTGGAGTCCATTCCGGCGGATGTCATCCGCAACGGCGCCTCCACGGCTCCGGC
Organism: Rhizomicrobium sp.; assembly: GCA_036489635.1. Lineage (GTDB taxonomy): Bacteria > Pseudomonadota > Alphaproteobacteria > Micropepsales > Micropepsaceae > Rhizomicrobium. The sequence continues at coordinate 5,941 of DASXFK010000164.1, forward strand.
GCATATGCTCTACGACATCGTGCGCAAGCTGCCGGAAGGCGCGCAGGTGCAGGCGGAGTTGCTGACCAGCGAAGGCGGCAGGCTTTCGGTCTCGGCCGGCAGCGTGCGCTTCGAATTGGCGTGCCTGCCGAAGGAAGACTTCCCGCAGATGTCTGCCGGGGCACTGCCGCACAAGTTCCGCCTGCAGGCCGATGAGCTGAAGCGAATGATCGACAAGACAAAATTCGCCATCTCCACGGAAGAGACGCGCTTCTATCTGAACGGCATCTACCTTCACGCCGCGAAAGAGGGAAAACACGCCGCGCTGCGGGCTGCGGCGACTGACGGCCATCGTCTGGCGCGTTTCGAGCTCGACCTGCCCGATGGCGCCGCCGACATTCCGGGCGTGATCGTGCCGCGCAAGACGGTGACGGAATTGCGCCGTCTGCTCGACGATGCCGAAGGTGCGATCGATATTTCGCTGTCCGACACCAAGATCCAGTTCACCAGCGACGGCGTGGAGCTGACCTCCAAGCTGATCGACGGCACATTCCCCGACTATCAGCGCGTCATCCCCAGCGGCAACGACAAATCGCTGGCGCTGGACAGCAAGGAGTTCGCGCAAAGCGTGGATCGCGTGTCCACCATTTCCGCCGACAAGACCCGCGCGGTGAAGCTCAATATCGCAAAGGACAAGCTGACGCTCACCGTCGTCAATCCGGATTCCGGCACGGCGACGGAAGAACTCGGCGCCACTTACAACGCCTCGTCCGTCGAGATCGGCTTCAACGCGCGCTACCTGCTCGATATCACCGGCCAGATCGAGGGCAAGGAGGTGCGCTTCCTGCTTTCGGATGCGGGATCGCCCACGATCATTGAAGACGCTGGCGATCCGCGCACGCTTTACGTGCTGATGCCGATGCGGGTGTGACGGATTGACAAACCTTCCTTCCTTCGAGGCGTCACTTCGTGGCGCACCTCAGGATGACGGGATTCCGAATTCCCGTCATCCTGAGGTGCGAGCAGAGCGAGCCCCGAAGCACGCTGCACTTGCCGTGACGCGATTGATGCTGACCAACTTCCGTTCCTATGCATCGGGCGCATTGGCGGTGAGCGGACGCCCTGTCGTGCTGGCGGGTCCGAACGGCGCGGGCAAGACGAACATCCTCGACGCGATCTCGTTGTTGTCGCCGGGCCGCGGCCTGCGCGGCGCAACGTTGTCGGAGCACACGCGCAAAGGCCCGACGGTTTCGGGCGAAGCGTTGTGGGCCGTGGCCGCGACCGTGGCGCAGCGTGAACAGGCGTATGAAATCGGCACCGGATTGACGCTCGGTCCAAATGGCGGCGCCACGCGGCAGATGCGGCTCAACAATGCACCGGCGCAGAGCGCCGCCGATCTCGCCGAGGTCGTGCAGATGGCATGGCTGACGCCCGCGATGGATCGGCTGTTCATCGAAGGCGCCAGCGAGCGGCGACGTTTTCTCGATCGCCTCGTCTTCGGCTTCGAACCCGGACACGCCCGCATTGCCGCGCGCTACGAAACCGCGATGCGCGAGCGCGCAAGGCTGTTGAAATTCGGCCCGCGCGATCCGGCTTGGCTCGATGGCCTCGAAAACGAGATGACGGAAACCGGCATCGCGCTTTGCATCGGCCGCGCGCAGACCGTGGAGCGTCTCAATCGCGCGCTCACGACGCGGGGCGCGGCCGGAGCCTTCCCATGCGCTCAACTCGCGCTCACCGGCGAGGCCGATGGACTGGTAGCCGCGTCCGATGCGGCCGCGGCCTTCCGCGAACATTTCCTGCGGGCCCGTGTTCGCGACGCCGAAGCGGGACGCACGACCTTCGGCCCGCACCGCTGCGATCTTTCCGTGCGTCACACCGTCAAGCGTGCCGATGCCGCCGAATGCTCCACCGGCGAACAGAAGGCGCTGCTGGTCTCCATCGTGCTTGCACATGCGTGGGAGCTTTCCCATATACGGGAAGGCCGTGCGCCGATCCTTTTGCTGGATGAAATCGCGGCCCATCTCGATGCCAAACGCCGCGCCGCCCTGTTCGAGGAGATCCTCGCGCTCGGCGCGCAAGTCTGGATGACGGGCACCGATATCGAGATGTTCACGCCGCTCACAGGCCGAGCCGATTTGTTCGCGGTCGCGGATTCGCGACCCACCCTCCTTTCAGAGTGATCCGCATGTCCTCGCCAGCCCTTCCCAATTCCAGCGAATACGGCGCCGACAGCATCAAGGTGCTGAAAGGTCTCGATGCCGTGCGCAAGCGGCCGGGCATGTATATCGGCGACACCGATGACGGCTCGGGCCTGCATCACATGGTGCACGAAGTCGTCGACAATGCGATCGACGAAGCGCTGGCCGGCTATGCGGATCGCGTGGACGTGACGCTCAATCCCGATGGCTCGTGCACGGTGCGCGATAACGGCCGCGGTATCCCGACAGGCATTCACGAAGGCGAAGGCGTTTCCGCCGCCGAAGTAATCATGACCCAGCTTCACGCGGGCGGAAAGTTCGAGCAGAACGCCTACAAGGTTTCCGGCGGCCTGCATGGCGTGGGCGTTTCCGTCGTGAATGCGCTGAGCGAATGGCTCGATTTGCGCATCTGGCGCGACGGCGTGGAACATTACATGCGCTTCCGTCACGGCGATGCGGTGGCTCCGCTGAAGATCGTGGGCGACGGCGGCGACAAACGCGGCACGGAAGTCACCTTCCTGCCTTCGACGCAAACCTTCACCAAGACGGAGTTCGATTTCGCCACGCTGGAACATCGCCTGCGCGAGCTGGCGTTCCTCAATTCCGGCGTGACCATCGTGCTGGCGGATTTGCGCGGCGTGGAGAAAAAAGAGGTCACGCTGCATTACGAGGGCGGGCTAGCCGAATTCGTGCGCTATCTCGACCGTGCCAAAAACTCGCTGATCGCCGCGCCGATCATGCTGTCCGCGGAACGCGAGGGCATCACGGTAGAGGCAGCAGTAACCTGGAATGACAGCTATCACGAGAGCATGTTGTGTTTCACAAACAACATTCCGCAGCGCGATGGC
>DASXFK010000012.1:0-11772 GCA_036489635.1 Rhizomicrobium sp.
TGATGGGCATTACGATCAGCCATCCGGACAAGGAGCTGTGGCCGAAATCGAAACTCGGCCCTGCCGTCACCAAGCTCGATCTGGCCAATTACATGGCGCTGGTGGCGAGCCGCATGTTGCCGCATGTGAAGGATCGCCCGATTTCCATCGTGCGCACGCCGGACGGCATCGAAGGCGAGACGTTCTACCAGCGCCACGCGCTGAAAGGCACCGCGGTGCCGATGCTGTCGATCAAGACATCGCGCGAGAAGGAGCCTTATCTCGGTCTCGATAACGAGAAGGCGCTGGTGGCGCTGGCGCAGCAGGCGGTGACGGAGATCCATCCCTGGGGCAGCAAGCCCGGCGATCCGGAAACGCCGGAGCGCATCATCTTCGATCTCGATCCGGCGCCGGACGTGCCGTTCACGCGCGTCATCGAAGGCGCGAAGGAACTGAAGACGCGGCTGGAGAAGCTGGGCTTCAAACCGTTCGTGAAGACGACCGGCGGCAAAGGCTTGCACGTCGTCATCGCCATCAAGGGCGCGACATGGCCGCAAACAAAAACGTTTGCGAAAGCCGTGGCGATGACGATGGAGGACGACGAACCGGATCGCTACACGATCACGCTCGCCAAGAAGGCGCGGACCGGAAAGATCTTCATCGATTACCTGCGCAACGATCAGACATCGACCGGCGTGGCGCCATGGAGCCCGCGCGCCCGCGAAGGCGCCACCATCGCCGTGCCGCTGGAATGGAGCGAACTCACCGCCAGGCTCGATCCCAGAAAATTCACGATTCCGGGCGCCGCCAAGCTTCTGAAGAAGAAGGATGCCTGGAAGGACCTCGCGAAATCCGCCAAGCCGATCACGGCGGCGATGAAGAAGGTGGAGAAATAATAAGAGTTGTCATGGCCCGCGAAAGCGGGCCACCCAGTAGGAACGCGTCTGCGTTCCAATAGCCCTTGGGTCGCGCGCAGACGCGCGCTTGCTGGGTGGCCCGATTAAATCGGGCCATGACAATTGAGGGGTGGGTGGGCGGGTTATCCCGCCTTGCGCTTCTTGGCGCTGCCGTTCTTCGCCGCGCCGCCTTTCGCTTTCAGGCTCTTCTTCAGCGCTTCCATCAGGTCGATGACGTTGGTGTCTTCCGGCGGTTCGGCGCGCACGATCTTCTCGCCATGCTCCTTCTTGCGGATGAGCTCGCGCAGCGATTTCTCGTAGCGGTCTTCGAACTTCTCCGGCTCGAACGGGCCTTCTTTCTGCTCGATGATCTTCTGCGCGATGTCGATCATCTGCTTGTTAGGCTTCTCCTCCGGAATATCGCGGAACGCGGCCTTGGAACCGATCACCTCATTGCCCATGCGCAGCGAATAGGCCACGAGCCCCTTGCCCCGCGCTTCCACCGCCATAAGACGCTCGCGCGTGTGCATGACAACGCGGCCAAGCGCGATGCGCCCGGCTTGCGCCATCGCGTCGCGGATCACGGTGTAGGCCTCGACGCCGGATTCTTCCGCCGGCAGCAGATAATACGGCGCGTTCCAGTAAAGCCGGTCGATGTCCTTCACATCCACGAAGGTCTCGATATCCAGCGTGTGCGTGGTCTCAAGTTTGACCGCGTCGAAATCCTCCGTCTTGAGGATGACGTATTTGTCCTTCTCCACCTCGTAGCCGCGCACCAGATCGGCGCGCTCCACCGGGCCCTTGTCGGGATCGGTCGGCACCATGCGGATGCGGTTGTTGGTTTTCGGATTGAGCAGATGGAACGAGATGTCGTTCGTGCGCGTCGTCGCGTTGTAAAGCGCCACCGGGCAACTCACCAGCGACAACCGCAGATGGCCTTCCCAGATCGGCCGCTTGGACAAATGCGCCTTGCCCGGCGCGTCGTCGTTCGCCGCCGGCTTGTGCGACACAGCTTTCTTCTTCCGCTTGGCGGCCATTTCTCGGCTCCATCACTGCCCTAGGCCGAAAGCTTCGCATGGCCCCTTCCGTTCCCGGAAGGGGGTACACGAAATGAGAGGTAAAATTCCCCTATTCCGCGGCTTCGCGCCGCTCATGACGGCCCTCGCGGACCTCCTCGACGATCTTCTTCACGAAAGCGGGCAGATCGTCCGGGTTGCGGCTGGTGATGATGCCATTGTCGACCACCACTTCCTTGTCGACCCATTTGGCGCCGGCGTTTTCCAGATCCTTGCGGATGGATTTGTAGGAAGTCGCATTGCGCCCGCGCAGCGCATCCGCCTGCACCAGCAACCACGGGCCATGACACACCGCCGCGACGATCTTGCCGCTGGCGAGGAACGCTTTGACGATCTTCATCGCGTCTTCATCGACGCGCAGCTTGTCCGGATTCATCACGCCGCCTGGAATGACCAGCGCGTGATAATCGTCGGGATTGGCGTCGGCGAGCTTGAGATCGACTTTCGCGGTGCGGCCCCAATCGGTCTTGTCCCAACCCTTGATGTCTTTTCCGTCGGGCGACGCGATGTCGAGCCTGGCACCCGCCTCGCGCAGCTTGTCGCGCGGAACTTCCAGCTCGGATTGTTCGAAGCCGTTGGTGGCGATGAGGAGAATTCTCGATTGCTTGATATCGGGCATGTTTGCCTCCTTGTTGTTCGGGACAAGGGTGCAACGCGGGCCCCGCGACCCGCGTTCCTGGGCACTCATTTGATGCCGCGCGTCAGGCGTGCGGCTTGGCGTCCGGTTTCAGATGCTCGCCGAAGAAGCCCATCAGCCGCTCCATTTCGCGCGCATGAAGCGCCGCATCGCTCAGCATGTGGGTGCCGGGGAGCAGCAGGAGCTCATATTTCTTGCCTGCGATCAGCAAAGCTTCGGCAAGCTCCAAGGTGTGCTGGAAATAGACGTTGTCATCCGTCACGCCATGCACCAGCAGAAGCGGCCGGCGAAGCTGATCCGCATACGTCATGGCGCGGCTGATGCGATAGCCTTCCGGATTGGCTTGCGGCGTTCCCATGTAGCGCTCGGTATAATAGGTGTCATAGTTCTTCCAGTCCGTCACCGGCGCGCCCGCAACGCCCGCTGCGAACACGTCCGGTCGCCGCAGCGTCGCCATCACGGTGAAATAGCCCCCGAACGACCATCCCGTGACGCCGACACGGGCGAGATCCATCTGCGGCACTTTGGCGGCCAGCGCGTGCAAGCCATCGACCTGGTCCTGCAGCGGAATGTCGATGGCGTTGCCCTTGATGGCGCGCAGCCATGCACGGTCGCGCCCCGGCGTGCCGCGCCCGTCGATGGTGGCGACGATGTAGCCGTGATCGGCCATGCACTGATCCTCGAAATCCATGCGCGGCGCGGCCCATACGAGCTTTGCAGCAGGTCCCGCATAGACGGCCAGGATCACCGGATATTTGCGGCCCTTGTTGAAATCCTTCGGGAACAGAACCTGCGCGTCCATGCCCAGCGCGCCGACGGTGAAATGGGCGAGGCGCGGAATCGACGGCGGCGCTTCGGCGACCGAGGGAAGCGCGGCGATCGCGCGCCCGTCATGCGCGCGGACGTCCACGCCGGCGGTGCCGTCCGCCAGACTATAGTGATGCGCGAAGATCGCGTGTTGCTCGCCGAAGTTCGCGTCGTGAAGACCCGGTCGATCGGCAAGCGCCATCGGCGCCCCGCCGCTGAGCTTGATGCGATAGAGAAGTTGCGACAGACGGCTCGTGCCGCCGCTCACCACCACGCCGCCATCGGCTTCATCCACATCGAGCAATTCATGGAAACGGAAGCCGGCCGGCGTGATCGCGTTCTTCAGGCTGCCATCGGCATTGTGCAGCTCGAGCTGCCACAAGCCACCCCTTTCGCTCGCCCAGAGAAAGCCGCTTCCATCGGAAAGCCAGAACGGCACCTCCTTCGATCCGGTGCGCACGCTCGGCGGAAGTTCGATGAAAGCGCTGTCCTTCTCCGTCCACAGCAGCCTGGTTGCGCCGCCATGCGCATCGACAGCGAGGATTTTCTCTCCCGTCTGCGGACGGTTCTGCACGAGAATGGTGAGCGGCGCGTTCTTCGACCATTCCACGCGCGCCAGATAAGGATAGGCGTTCGCATCCCACTTCGCCCAGGAGGTTGCGCCGCCATCGACGGAAATCACGCCGAGCCGCACTTTGGCATTCGGCGAACCGGCGCTGGGATAGCGGAACGCGGCCGGCTTCTCGTTGGGATTGAGCGGATTGGCGATGTAGCGCGTCTCCACGCCGGAAAGATCGGCCTCCTCGTAAGCAAGGGATTTCGAATCCGGCGACCACCAGAAACCGCTCGACCGTCCCATTTCCTCTTGCGCGACGAATTCGGCGACACCGTGCGTGAGCGCCGCCGTGGCGCCGGTGGTGACGGCGTGCTCCGTGCCCCTTGCGATATCGATGACATGCAGCTCCTCGTCATGGATGGCGGCGACCATCGTTCCGTCGGGCGAAAGCTTGGGGCCGATCCATTCGCTGCCCGGAAGCGGCGTCACGGCGCCGCTGGCGCGGTCCACGACATAAAGCTTGCCATCCAGCGGCGCCAATACGCGGCTGCCGTCGCGCGACAGTTCGAAATCGGTGAAGCCGCGCACGCTGACGCGGGCGCGTTCGCGCCGCGCTTTTTCTTCCGGCGTGAGGCTTTCGGTCTTGCCGCCGAGCAGGCTTTCCGGCGTGACGAGTTCGCGCTCGCTCTTGGTGGCGATGGTGTATTCGTAGAGCCGCTGGCTGATGTCGCGCGGACCGCTGCGCAGATAAAGGATCGCCGAACCATCGGGTGTGGGAGTCGCGTGCACCGCCATGCCCAGCGAATAGCTGCGCGTCTGCGCGATGTCCTCGAAGCAGGATTTCGCGCGCGATGGCATGGACGTCAGCGTGGCGCAGGCAAGCGCGAGCGCGAGGCCGATGGATTTTGCGTGCATGATTCTCTCCCCATGAGCGCTACGCTCCCGCGCCGCGCGAGGCGGGTCAAGACGCGCGCAATGCCGCATCCAGATCGGCGATCAAATCTTCGGCATCTTCGATTCCGACGGAAAGCCTGAGCAGGTCGGGCGGGCATGGCGTATCCGGTCCTTCGACGGAGGCGCGCTGCTCGATCAAACTTTCGACACCGCCGAGCGAGGTTGCGCGTTTCCAGATTTGCACATTCGCGGCGGTTTTGATCGCAGCCGCCTCGCCGCCCTTCACACGGATGGAAAGCATGCCGCCGAAGCCACCATGCATCTGGCGCGCGGCGATTGCGTGGCCGGGGAAACTTTTCAGGCCAGGGTAGAGCACATGCAAAACATCGGGGTGCCCCACGAAATGTTCCGCGATCTTCTGCGCACTGGCGGAGGCTTGCTTCACGCGCGGATAAAGCGTGCGCATGCCGCGCAGCAGCAACCATGCCTCGAACGATCCCATGATGCCGCCGGACTGTCCGCGCACTTGCTTCAGCCGCGCCCAATATTCGTCGTCTGCGCGCGTGATGAGCGCACCGGCGACGAGATCGGAATGGCCGTTGAGATATTTCGTCGCCGAATGCATCACGATATCGGCGCCCAGCATCAGCGGTTGCGAATGCACCGGCGTCGCCACCGTGGAATCCACCGCGAGCTTGGCGCCGGCGCCATGCGCGATTTCGGCTGCGGCCGCCAGATCGGTGATATCCCAGGTCGGATTGGCGGGACATTCCGCCCAGATCAGTTTGGTCTTGCCGGGCTTGGCCGCGCGCTGGATCGCCGCACTGTCGGCCATGTCGACGAGTTCGATCTGCAAACCCCAGCCGCTCGCGACATTCACCAGCCAGTTGCGCAACGACCAGTACATGACCTTCGGCGCGATCACATGATCGCCCGGCTTGAGCGCCATGAAACACGCCGTCGCCGCCGCCATGCCGGACGCAAACACCATTGCGTCCGCGCCTTTTTCCAGGGCGGCCAGAACCGCTTCGGGCTGATCGTAAGTCGGGTTGTCGGCGCGCGCGTAATTGCGGCCGGAGCGATATTGATTGTCGGCATCGCGCAGGAACGTCGAGGAGACATGCACGGGCGGCGAAACCGCGCGCGTTTTTTCATCGACCCAGCCCAGCGCCTGTGCCGCAATTGTCTCAGGCTTCTTGTCTTTCATCCGCCCTCTTGCACGAAGCTTTGCGCGATGCTCGCATGGTTGCGGCTTTCATCGCAATCGGAGAGGCACATGATCCGCGCGGGCATCGGTGGATGGACATTCGAGCCCTGGCGCGGCGGAAATTTCTTTCCCAAAGGCCATGCGAAAACGCGCGAGCTGGAATTCGCCAGCCGCAAGGTCACCTCGATAGAGATCAACGGCACCTATTATTCCTCGCAAAAGCCCACCAGCTTCAAACGCTGGCATGACGAGACGCCGGAAGATTTCCTCTTCGCGGTGAAGGCCATCCGCTTCGCCACCAACCGCCGCGTGCTGGCGGAAGCCGGCGAATCCGTCACGCGCTTCGTGGAAAGCGGCCTCAGCGAACTCAAGAACAAGCTCGGCCCGATCCTGTGGCAGTTCATGCCGACAAAGAAATTCGACGCAGCCGATTTCGGCGAGTTTCTCTCGCTGCTGCCGGAGAAACTGGGCAGCCGAAAGCTGCGGCACGCCGTGGAAGTGCGTCACGAGAGTTTCCTGGTGCCGGAATTCGTGGCGCTGGCGCGCAAATACGGCGTCGCCATCGTGCTCGCGGATTCCGCCAAATATCCCATGATCGCGGATGTGACGGCCGATTTCATTTACGTGCGGCTGCAGAACGCGCAGGCGAAAGTGGCGACGGGTTACGCGCTCGCGGCAATCGACAAATGGGTGAAGCGCGCGCAGACGTGGCAAGCCGGCGCGGGTGCGACCGACTTGCCCACGCTCGGCAAACCGGCGGCGAAAAAGAAGCGCGACGTGTTCGTCTATATGATCAACGGCGCCAAGGAACGCGCGCCGGCGGCGGCAATGGCATTCCTGCAAAAGCTGAAGTGATCAGCCCGCGAGGCGAACGATCTGCGCGCTGGCGCGCGGGAAACTGAGGCGCACTGTCGTTCCCGCGCCGAACCTGCTCTCGATCGCGAGCGTGCCGTCATGCGCTTCCACGAACGCCTTGCTGAGCGGAAGGCCGAGCCCCGCGCCTTCGTATTTGCGCTCCAGCCGCGCATCGACCTGGCTGAACGGCGTCAGCGCCACGTCCACTTCTTCGGGCGTCATGCCGATGCCGCTGTCGCAGATATCGATGGTGACGGCGTCTTGCGTGCAAGCGGCGGCGAGCGAAACCGTGCCGCCTTTCTTGTTGAACTTGACGGCGTTGAACAGGAGATTGGCGAAAACCTGCCGCAAACGGTCGGCATCGCCGAAAATCGGCAGCGTGCGGCCGAGACCCTCCGCCGTGAAGCGCAAGCCCGCTTTGGCGCATTGTGCCGCCGTCGTCTGCGCGCATTCGCTGAGAAGCGGACCGATGTCCATATTCTGGCCGTACAGCGTGACCTTGCCGTTCTGGCTGTGCGCCAGATCGAGCACGCTGTTGATGACGTCGAGCAGGCGCTTTCCGCTGTGCTGGATGTCGTTTGCATATTCGTTGTAGCGGGCGTGCCCCAGCGCACCGAAAATCTCCGACGAGAGCATCTCGGAAAATCCGATGATGGCGTTCAGCGGCGTGCGCAGCTCATGGCTCATATTGGCGACGAAGCGCGATTTGGCGGCGCTGGCAGCCTCGGCCTCCTGCTTGGCGCGGCGGTAGCTTTCCTCGCGTTCCTTGATGGTGGTGAAGTCGCTGAGAAACAGGATCGTGCCGCCATCGCTGGTGCGGCTGGTGGTGAAGCGCACCCAGCGGCCGTCGGCGAGCTGGCGTTCCTTGTGCCCCGCGCCGAGATCGAGGGCTTCGCCATCCTTCATGAGCTGCGACTGCACCAGCGCGAGCGCGGTGGCGAATTCGGCGCCGGGCACGAGCTTGTCGGCGACGCCGGAAAAGAATTTGCGCAGCTGGCTGTTGACGAGAAGCACGCGGCCGTCCAGCGCCACGAGCATGACACCTTCGTCGGAGGTCTCGAGCGCGTCGATGAGGCGGTTCTCCGCCGAGCGGCGGCGTTCGGCCTCGCGTGCCATCATGGCGCGGATGTTGTCCTGCATCACCGTCATCGAGCGCAGCAATGTGCCGGTCTCGTCGTTGCCGCCGGCGGGAATCTGCGTCTCGAACTCGCCGCCGGAAATCTTGTCGGCGACCGACGCGGCCGCGGACAACGGCTTGACGATGCGCCGTACGAGGAAAAACGTGATCGACAGGGCCAGCACCAGCGCCACCGCGACGCTCGCGATCGTGACGTATTTGTACCCGGCGATCGCGGCGACGGCCCCGCGACGCGCCACAAAGCCGTGATCGGTGTTGAGCTCGACCAGCATGTCGAAGCGGTTGTCGATATTGGCTTGCAGCCCCTTCAGGTGGACGGCATCGTTCGCCTTGCGCGCCGCGTTCCAGCGCGAGAACAGGCTGCCAATCTGTGCGATGATCACGCGCTCGCCATGCTCGGTGGAACGCTCGCGCGCGACATCCAGATCGGACGAGAAGGTTTCGGCCAGGTCGTTGAGGTCCAGGTCGATGCCGGCGCGCGCGGCGGCGGTTGCCCGCGAGCGCTCGAGCAGCTTGCGCTGCATCGTGCTGAAATCGTAATGCGCGGCGCGCCCATAGCTCACCGCCATCAGCGGCCCGTCGAAAGTGTGGATCGTCATGTCGCCGGTTCGCGACAACATGGCGTAGCCGGAAAATCCGAGTAGCGCGATGACAAGCCCCATCGCGGCGAAGGCGCCAAAAATCTTTCCGCCTATGGATCTGCCGAACATGTCTCTATTGGGCCTCGGAGCGCGCCGACCGGCGCTCTTTTCCAAGTCCCACTTTCGGCCGGCAGGGTTTACAGCGCCTTAAGTCGGCCCATTATTTGACATGCACGACGAGGCGCATTTTCGGATGAATATGGCAGCGCACCTCGAAAGTTCCGGCAGTGGGAAACGGCACGGTGAGCGTCTCGCCGGGTGCCTTTTCGTCGGAATCGAAGTTCATCGCGGGGATGTAAATCTGATGGATGAACTCGTCCCGGTTGGTAAACAGAAGCGTGTCGCCGGCGTTGATCGTGATTTCGGCCGGGTGGAATTCCCGCCCGCTCTGCACGATGGTCTGCTGCGCCGCCGCGAAAACCAGCCCGGGCATAAACACCGCCGCGACAATCCCCGCGGCGCCAACTTTCCACCAAGCGTTCATTTCGTCACCACCTGACTTTCCATCGGCGCCAAAATCGCGAGGAACCGGTTTTGCGTGCGGAAAGGCACGCCGCAAATGTCCATGCTTTTCTGCAGATCCTCGACCAGGGCGTTGAAGTCCGCGTCCGTCAGATGCATGCCCTGGTGGACGACACGCATGTCATGGCCCTTATAGACGCACGGACCGCCCGCGAGCTGGCAGAACTGGACATACAGCTGGCCCTTCAGCCAATCGATATCGACATCGTCGAACTGCGCGTTGATGCGCTTATCGGCGAGATAGTTGGCCATCGAGACATCCACGATTTTGTGCATGCCGGCCTCGCCGCCCATGTCCTGAAACAGGCTGTCGTCCGCATGCGCGGCCGAAGCGGCAAGTACGAATGCGCAAAGGAAAATCGCGAAGCGCTGCATGCAATGGCTCCGAATCAAAGGCCGACCTGCAGGGAAAGATAGACGCCTTGCTGATGATCGTGAATCACGATGTTGCCGAGATCGACATAGGCCAGCGTCGCCGACAAATGCTTGTTCAGGAAGAAAGCGGCGAATGCGTCCCAGGCATTGTCTTCGCGCGCGATGCCCAGATTGCTGGGCTTGGTGCGGAACTCCGCGCCGATGGCCCATTGCCGGCTGAGCAGCAACGCGGCCGAGCCTTCGAACTGGGTGGAATAGTCGTTGTTGCGGTCGCCGCCAAAGCCGAGCAGGCCGAACTGATTGGCTTTGGTCTCGCGCAACGTGGCGTCGAGCAGCAGGCTTTCGCTGAGGATCAGCTTGGTGGCGGAGAGGTAGAAATCCGTGCCTGCGTCCGACTTGCCGCCGATGGCATGAATGACGGCGCCGCGGTCGGCATGCTTGTACTCGATCCCGGCAGCGACCTGCGGCAGCAGGGTGTCCTGCGCGTAGATGGCGTCGCCGAGGAGTTTCACCTTCGCGCCCCAGACGTCTTCGTCGAAGGTGTAGCCCTCGCCCAGGCCCAGCGCGGCACCGGTGGATTCGGTGTTGAAAATCTCATGCGCGTAGGACAGCTCGACCCGGTCGAACAAGCCGATCGCGGCGCCCGGCGATTGCAGCGTGTAGTCGGGCAGATCGACGAAAGTGTCGTGCGCATTGACGCCGACCCCGTCATTTGTGCCGTAACCGGAGATCAGCGCCCAGGTGGCAAGGCCCCCGCCGCCCGCGCCTTCGACCTGGCTGACGCCGCCCGTGGCGAGCAGCTTGCCTTCATCGAAGGTGCCGCCATCGAGCCAGGAGTCCGCCGCGGCCGGAGTCGCCGCCAACGCCGCCAGCGCCAAAAGTCCCGTAAAGCCGGCCCGCATGAGAATGTGCTCCATTAGACAAAAATCGTTGTACAGACAGATGGTTAACGCGGATTTATCATAGGATATCGCGCCCCGCCGCAGCCTGTTTCGGGCACGGAACTTTCGGCCGCGCGTTAGCTCGCACGTCGCAGATCGGGGCGTTCATGGCAGCAGCCGCAAAAACCTGGCGGAGCTTCGGTTCCGTCACCGCGCTACGTGTACTTTTCGCGCTGGCCATTCTCTTGGTCGCAGGCGCCGCGTGGTTTGCCGTGGCCCACAGCGCGAGCCTTGCGCACACCGTTCAGGAAATAGGCGCCAGCCACAGCGCCAGTCATACCGCCAGCCATTCCAGCACATCCGTCGGCGCTGCATCGCACGGACACAAGATGCAGCCCGGCAAGACCGGAAATGGCGCCGCCGCCGGCGCGCCGATGGATCCGAGCAAAACGCCACTATTCATTATTGAGATTCTGCTGCTGCTCGTGGTCGGCCGTTCGCTGGGCGAATTGATGACGCGCTTCGGACAGCCTCCCGTGATGGGGCAGCTCATCGCCGGCATCGTCCTGGGCCATTCGATACTGGGCGCGATCTGGCCGCATTTGGAAAACACTCTGTTCCCATCGACGCCCGATCAAAAAGGCATGATCGAAGCGATCTCGCAGCTCGGCATTTTGCTGTTGCTGCTCCTGACCGGGATGGAGACGGACCTGAAGCTGGTGCGCCGCGTCGGCAAGGCGGCGATCGCCGTTTCGCTGACCGGCATCGCGGTGCCGTTCGTCTGCGGCTTCGCGCTCGGACATTACCTGCCGGCGTCGCTCGTGCCGGGCGGCAACCGGCTCGTCACCTCGCTGTTCCTCGGCACCGCGTTGTCGATCTCCTCCATCAAGATCGTGGCGATGGTGGTGCGCGAGATGGATTTCATGCGCCGCAATCTGGGCCAGATCATCGTCGCCTCCGCGATCATGGAGGATTCCATCGGGTGGATCATCATCGCCATCACGCTGGGCATCGCCACGCACGGCAAGCCCGATCCGTGGACGCTGCTCAAGACCATCGGCGGCATCGCCATCTTCCTCGGCTTCAGCTTCACCATCGGCCGGCGCATGGTGTTCTGGCTCATCCGCTGGACCAACGACAATCTGAAAAGCGAGTTCGCCGTGATCTCCGTGATCCTCGTCATCATGGGCGTGATGGCGCTGATCACGTCGTCCTTCGGCGTGCAGACGGTATTGGGGGCGTTTATCGCCGGCGTGCTGATCGGCGAGTCTCCGATTTTGACGGAACATATCGACGAGCAGCTGCGCG